>JBDTVN010000004.1:0-25692 GCA_040007155.1 Chloroflexota bacterium | reverse complement strand
ATCACACGGCGTCGCGCACGACCAACGGCGCCACGATCACCTTCTACTACCGCACCCTGAACTCGAGCAACGTGCTCAACTGGGCAGTGAGCGCGTTCGACAAGTACACGACCGAGGTGGGCGATTTCCCGGCCAACTACGTCAACATCGCTGAGGTCGGCCCGTGGTATGGCATGGAGTCGCCCAACCTGTTCTGGATCCCCAAGAATGCCGGCAGCCTGCTCGCCTACGAGGTCGTACACGAGATGGCCCACGAGTGGTTCTATTCAACCGTCGGCAACGATCAGGCGCTGGAGCCCTTCGCTGACGAGTCGGTGGCCGAGTTCCTGTCACGCGATCTGGTGAACACCTGGACCTCAAGCAAGTGTCCTGGCGGCCGGCTCGACCGAACGATCTACACAAGTCCCGGGTCGTGCTACGTGGCGGTCATCTACTACCAGGGCTACCTGTACCTGAAGGATTACCGCAGCCACGTCGGCGCCGCGGCCTTCTGGCAGGGCATGCACAACTACTACGTCGCCAACAAGTTCGGTATCGGCGGCACGCGCAAGTTGCTCGACGCCCTCGACGCGGCATCGGGCTACCACCCCAATCACGCCGCGCGGTTCCCGTCGCTATATCCCTAGCCAAATTCGCGTGATTCCGCGTTCGCTCCTAAAGCGCATCCCCGAGCCATGGCACGGCCGGTTGACGATGCGTCCGACGAGGCGTCGGTTCTTCGCGACTCGCGGCGCTCAACGCCACAACCGTCGTATGCCGGCCGACGCGCCGATCCTGAATTTTTGGCCGCTGCGCCCGCAGCCAGTGGCCCCCATCTTTCAAATCATGCAGCGACTGGGCATACGCGCTGGATTCGAGCCGCGCGAGGACCAACCGACCATCGCCTGGGAAACCGGCACCTGGCTCACGCCGCGTCAAGCGGCCCACCTGCCGCACGACGCAATCAACCGGGACTGTGTCGATATCTCCAAGAGTCGAGTTGCCCAGGTTTGGGCCGAAGTCGCGGGCTATCCGCTCACGCTCGATCCGCTGACGACGGCCGGGCCACTCGTTGAGAAGCCCGAGGCCAATGCGCTCCACGGCGGCCGCATCGTCCAGGGGCCGCTCACGCGACCGCGCAGGGGCTGGACCTATCAGCGCCTGGTTGACTGTCGAATCGATGGCCAGATTCATCAGATGAGGGCCGTTGTGGCCGGAGACCATCTGGCCATGGCCTACGAGAAATGGCGACCCGAACCCCAATGGTTTCAGGGCACGCGCATATCGGTGCCGCGGACCCCCGATGAGCTTTTCTCGGCGCCCGAGCAGGCGCTATTGCTGCGCTTCTCAGTGCTGATGCACATGGACTATGGCGAACTCGACATCCTGCGCGATCAGCCCTCCGGCCTGATCTACGTGGTTGATGCCAATCGCACGCCAACCCGGCCGCACAACCTACCGGAACCCGAGTGGGTCAAGGTCTACGACATCCAGGCGGCCGCATTCCGGGAACTGCTTGCGCCATGGGGTCTAGCGAATTTGCCACTGCACAATGTGACCGACTAGGCGCTAAAGAGCCGCACGTGGTCGGGCGCGATGCGCAGCGTGACGGCGGCCTGATCATCCAGCGCTGCGGCGGCGCGTGAGGGGATGTCGGCGGTCAGGCTGACCGGCTCGCCATCGATCTGCGCGGTCAATGCCAGGCGGGTGATCGCGCCGTGGAAGGTCCGTCCGCTGACCGTGGCCGGCAGGCCGCCCTCAGTCGGTCCTCCAATCACCACGTCCTCCGGGGCGATCAGCGCCATGGCCCGGCCGTTTGCGCCGGCGGGCGCGGCGACGTCGAAGGCCACGCCCAAGCTGACCCGACCGTCGACCACCGGCAGCTTCAACGCGTTGCGGCCGCCGACGAACGTGGCGCTGAAGAGTGAAGACGGATCTCGATACACGTCTTCTGGCGTGCCGATCTGCTCGATCCGACCGCGGTTCATCAGGGCAACACGGTCGGCGATGGCCAGCGCCTCGGACTGGTCGTGCGTCACGTAAACCGTCGTCGTGCCGACGGACTGCTGGACGCGCCGGATCTCGTCGCGCAGCTGGCCGCGGACGATGACATCAAGTGCCGACAGTGGCTCATCGAGCAACAGGACCTGGGGTCGTGGCGCGAGCGCACGCGCCAGGGCACAGCGCTGCGCCTGGCCGCCGCTGATCTGGTGCGGGTAGCGCTCGGCCTCAGCCGTGAGCTGGACGAGCTCGAGCAACTCCGCCACGCGTCCGTCGGCGTCGGCCCGGGCAACACGCCGCACGTCCAGCGGAAAGCGGATGTTCTGCGCCACGGTCAGGTTGGGAAACAACGCATACGACTGGAAGACCATGCCGATGGGGCGTTTGCGTGCCGGCACGCCGGTTACGTCGGTGTCGCCGATGCTCACCCGGCCGCGATCCGGCTGGTCCAGCCCAGCGACGACGCGCAGTAGCGTGGTCTTGCCGCAGCCCGACGGGCCGAGCAGCGCCAGAAGCTCGCCCGGCTGAACGTCGAGCGACAGCTCATCGAGCGCGCGCACCCGACCGAAATGACGGCTGACGCTCTCAAGGCGGATGGCGCTCATCTGCCCGCCGCGCCGTCTGCCCAAGTGACCTCATCCGACCAGATCGGCTCGGCCGGCCACACGGCTTCCTCTGCCCACGCCGCCTCGCGCACGACCTTGCCGCGCGTCACGCGGCTGACGACGAGCGCCAGCACCACCAGCAGCCCAAAGAGGGTCAGCGTCACCACTGCCACTGGGGCGAAACCCGGATTGTCGATGCGCAGCAGCAGCATGTGCGCGCTCCACACCGGGATCGTCGTTATCGATGAGGCGAGCACGCTGACCAGGGCGTACTCGCCGATCACGGTCGCGAACGCCAGGAGAGCGCCGCTTGCCAGGCCTGTGCGGATGTTGGGCAGCACGACCCGCCAGATGGCCTGGCGGCGCGATGCGCCGCATGCCTCGGCGGCCTGGCTGAGCCGCTCCACCCCGGCCGCGGCCATCGCGCCGTCGACCGCCCAGTACACGAATGGAAATGTGATGGCGACGTAGCCGGCGAGTAACAAGGGGTACGTGCCCTGGAGCGCTGGCGCGACCATGCCACTGAACTGGAGCAGGGCCAGGCCGATCACTACGAATGGCAGCGCGAAAGGGATCGCTGCCGCAGTCTCGAGCGCGGTGCGAATGCGCGGGTTCACCGTGCGCGCCCAGTAAACCGCCGGAACCACCAGGGCCAGCGTCAGGATCGTGGTCAGCGTCGCGAGCGAGAGCGAGGTGAGGACTGCGCTCGCGGCCCGGTCGTCGGCAAAGGTCGTCAGCCAGTGCTTGAGGGTGTAGCCGTTGGGCAGAACGTGGTCCGTCCAGCTGCTTGAGACCGAGTAGAGAAACAGCGCCAGCAGCGGCAGGCCCAGGACCAGCGCAACCGCGCCGAATAGGCCGCGCTTTAGCCAGTTGCCTGCGCGCGGCCCTCGCCGCGCCGCAGCGGATCCGGCGATCGCGCGCCCCGGGCGCACTGCCGCTCGGCGCGCGGCGTCCGCCGGCGCGTTGCCGCCGAACCAGCGCAGTCCCCGCCGAACCAGCAACCGGTAGACCGCCAACGCGATCAAGGCGAGCACTATCAACACGACGGACAGTGCACCGGCTCGAGCCGAGCCCGTTACTGCGTCGTCGGCGATGGCGCGACCGATCTCGAGGGTGAGCAAGCGGGTGGGTACGGTCGGGGAAGCGCCCCCCAGTGCGTAGGCGATGCCGTAGATGCCGATCGCCCACGTGAATGACAGCAGCGCCCCACCTGCAATGAACGGCGCCAGCAGCGGCAGCCCGATGCGCCGCCAGAATTGCCAGCGTGTCGCCGACGAGACCTGGGCGGCCTCCGACCACTCCTCGCGCACGATGCCCAGCGCAGGCAGCGCCAGCAGCACGAAGAGGGGTACGTTGGCATATTCGTACGTGATCACGAGCGCGGCGAACGAGTCGCGCGCCGGTGTCTGGATGTGGGCGCCCAGGTCATTCAGGAGCAGCGTCACCATGCCGAACGCGCCGAAGGTGATCACATAGGCAAAGGCAAGCCCGATGCCGCCAAAGTGCGCCGCGACATTGAAGATGCTCAGCCACGCCGCGCGCGGTCGCGCGGCCAGGCGGCTGATGAGCCAGGCCAGCGGTGTGCCGATGATCGTGCTCAGCAACGCGCACGTGGCACCGAGCGCGATGCTCGTCAGCAGCGCCTTGAGGATCTGCGGGCTCGATAGCAGCTCAGTCCAGGTACCCAGGCTCAGCCCGCCGGCAGCAAAGAAAGAGCGCGCCAGGAGAACGCCGATCGGCGCCACCAGGAACAGCGCCACCACGACCAGCAACGGCAGCGCCCCGATCCAGCCCGACAGCCTCCGGGCGAGCGCGCTCATTCCTCAGCCGCCGCCGAGGACCTGGTTCTCCCAGATGTCAGTGATCGCACTTGGATCGAGCTTCGTCGCGTCGATGTTCTGCACCCTGGCGTAGTCCTCGTTGGGTAGCCAGTTAGCGCGCGCGTCCTGGGGCACCACCATTGGGTTGTCGCCGACCACCGAGCGGATGGGCCGAGCGCCGAACCTGGCAAAAATGGCCTGCGCCTCGTCGGTCAGGACCCACTCCATGAACATCTTGCCGAAGTCCTGGTGAGCCACGTCGTAGCGATTCATCATCAACGTCGAGGCGCCGTAAACCGACCCTTCGCTGGGAATGATTATCTGGGCGTTGACCCCGTCGTCGGCGAGCTGCTGCATCCACGATCCGTGGTTGAAGTCGAAGCGGACCGAGATGGGCGTCTCGCCTCTCTCGAACGTTTCGAGGCTGGCTCCACTCGTCAGGTTGGGGACGAGCGCCCGGGCGTAGGCGATGCCCGGGTCCCAATTATCGAGCGTCCCGCCGGCAGCAAGGTTCATGGCCACGAACGAGAAGGTGCCGCTGCCGCTCACGCCGACCTTTGACAGGCCAACCATCTTTGCGTACGCCGGGTTCAACAGGTCAGCCCACGAGTGGGGCACGGGCAGGCCGTGCGACTCCATGAAGCTGACGTTGACCAGGATCGCTGGCACCCCGACGAATGTCGTCACCCAACCAGGCCCATGAAGGTTGTCGGGCAGAACGTCGGCGTTGGGTGGCTCGTAGTCGGCCAAGGTGTGGACCTGCTCGGCCTGTGGGATGAAGAGAATGCCAACATCAGCCAGGATGGCGCCGGGATTGTTCTTCTCCGCGTCGAACTTCTGGACCTCTTCGGCCGACAGGATGTCTTCCGCCTGCGAACGCTCCGGCCGATTGCAGTCGAACCCGAACTTTTCCTGGCAGAAGGTCGTGAACTGCTCGCCGTAGTTACCCCAGCCATTGGACGTGGCGTAGGTCGCGAAGCTTTTCGCCTGATCGGCCGCCGCGGACGGATTGGGCGCACCGGGCCCGATGCTGCCCGGACCGCCGCACGCGGCAGCCACGAGCGCTACGGCCAGCACGAACGGTGCGCATCGCAGCGGATGACGACCAGAATTCATTGAGCCCTTCCTCACGTGCGTCGCCGGCCGCACAGTATCTCCTACCAATGTGCGTGCCGTGCTGGTTATCATGGCTCGCCTAGGGAGGGAATTACCGTGACTCACCGTTTCTCAGGCCGATCGCTGTTCGCGCTCTCGATGGCCATGCTCATGAGCGGCGCCGGAGCGCTCGCTGGCCCGACTCTGGCCGCGTCCGACGTGCACTTTTCTCCGCTGCCATTGCTGACGCTTGCCGACCAAATCTTTGGCGACCAGGCCGTGCTCGGCACCGTCGAGGCGCTCACGGGCAACCACTCGCAGGTGAGCGCCGGCAGCGACGGCCGAGTCACTGTGCTGATGGTCGGGTCGGACCACCGCGACAACAAACCAAATGGTGAGCGCACTGACACGATCCTCGTCATGAGCATCAACACCAGCACCCATCAGATCTCGGCCGCGAGCATCCCGCGTGACACTGCGCGCGTGCCGTTGGCACCGGCCCTTGGCGGGGGTACGTTCACGAGCAAGATCAACGGCATGCTGAAGTTCTTCAAGAAGAAGAGCCACGGCTCGCGCGAGGCGGGGATGGAGAAGTTGCGGGTCGAGATCGAATACTTGCTGGCAACGCCGATTGATTACGTGGCGTACATCCGGTTCGACGGTTTTGACACCCTCGTCGACGAGGCAGGCGGAATCGCGACCAGCATTCCAGCGGAGATTCGCGACCCCAACTACATCGACAAGCCCGGCTGGCCGACCGGCGCCAAATTCCTCGCTGCCAGCTCTGTCACGCTAGGTGGCGCGGACGCGCAGCGGTGCTACGGCGGCTATCCCAAGCCCGTTACGGACTGGAGCAACAGCAACGTGCCGCCGTGCTATCGCGCCCTGGTATACGTCCGCAGCCGCCACGGGACCGTGGGCGGTGCGCCAAACAGCGACTTCAAGCGTGAAGCGCGCCAGCAGGCGTTCATCTTCGATGCCCTGAAGAAGGTCCGCCAGTCTCTGTCGAATGCACAGTCGATCCGCGTGAAGGCCAACCAGATCCCGAAGGACTTCTACACCACGATTCCGATCTCGACGGTCGCTGATGGAACCGAGCTTTACCAGCTCGTCCAGAGCGCGAGCATGCTTTCAGGCAACCAGGTGGTCTTCTCGCCATCGACGTACGCGACAAGTGTCGGCGTTCACTACGAGCTCAAACTGAGCGCAGTCCGGGCTTGGTGCGATCAGCACATGGGCCCCGCGTAATGCTCGCTGTCTAGACCTCGCGCGCGCTAAGACTCGATCGCGCGACGCGGGCCAGCGCGAGAGCAACTGCGAACGCGCCGAAAGCCAAATAGATCCGCGGCGACGACTCATACATCGATGAGGCCGACGACTCGACCAAAGCATGTACGAACGCCATCAGCGCGCCGAGCGCGAAGGCGTGCGTGAAGGGTTCCACGAGTTGCCGGGTCGCCCGCCAGAGCTGGAAGCCGAGCGCGGCGATGAAGAGGCAATAACCGATCAGCCCGAAGACGCCAATCTCGCCCAGGATGTGCGGCCAGTAGGTATCGGTGATGTACGCCGCGTAATGCGGCGTCAGACCCCAGATGTGGTCGAGCCCGTAACGTTGGTACAGCGGGCTGAAGTTAGCCGGGTCGCGGCTCAGCGGACTGCCGTAGCGGCCCAGGCCGGCACCGAGCGGGAAGTAGTCGTGCGCGATCGTGATGGATGTCGTGTACAGCAGTACCCGCGGGTTGCCCGGAACGTAGTAGGCGAGATCCCACGGATCGGTCGGCAGGTTCGGATCGAGGAGGTCCGGCTGCGGCCCGCCATATTCGTAATAGGTCCGTTGGGCGAGGTCCAGCAGGCCACGTGAGAAGACGATGATCAGAACCAACGCGATCGCGCCGATCGGCAACCAAACGCGCAGCAGGCTGCGCCGGGCGACGCCCAGACGCAGCTGAGCAACGGCACCGCCGACCAGACCGATCGCCAGCCCGATGATCGCCCGCCGCCGACCCGCCAGAAAGGAGCCGACGCCGAAGGCCAGCCCAGCAATTAGCAACCACAGCCGCCGATACACCAGGTAGTACGCGAAGAGGTACAGCGCGACGAACGTCGTGAACCACGAGAAAATCGTGACGAAGACCATGATCGACGAGATACCTGGCAGTTCGCCACGAACGTCGGCGAGGCCCGGCAGCCCGATGAATTGGCGCAGCGCCGGGCCGACCACTGCCTCCACCAGTCCGATCGCCAAGACTGGCAGGGCAAAGGCAAACACCGCGGTCAGGGCCCGGCGAACCTCATGCGTCGGCCAGTCGTGCCACAACACGACGTGCAGGAAGGCGTACGCCTTCACGATCAGCAGCAAGCTGACCAGCCAGGTGTCTAGCGGAACGCTGTTGACCACGCTGGCGACGACCGCGAGCACGACGACCAGGACGAACGCGCCGTCGCGCACCGGCTCGAAAACTCCCTTGCGCCATGGCCGCTCGCGCACGACGGCGAGGACAACCAGGCCGGGCACGACAAGTTCGTCGAGATTGTGGACGCCACTGTTCAGCCAGACCGCGAACGAGTCGTAAACCAGCATGAACACCGCAAACGTGACAAGCGCTGGCCGTGGCCAGCGCAGGTAAGCGATCAGGATCACGGCGGCGCCCGCAGTCGCGGTGGCTGGGGCACGAATGCCCGCAGGCGCGAGCAGTTGGGCGGCGGCCATGGCCGCGACGAGTGTGACCGCGACGGCCACCGGGACGGCAAGGTCGCGCAGCGCCCGGCTCAGGAGGAAGCGCGCGCCTTCGCCATTCGACGCAACTGATGCACCGGCGGTCGTGGTCCCAATCGTCATCTAGCGCCCCTCCTGGGCAAGGATCGCTGGCACTGAACGCAGCAGAATCTTGAGATCGAGCCAGAGCGACCAGCGATCGATGTACTCGAGATCGAGTGCAACCCAGCGGTCGAACTCGGCCTCGCGCCGCGCGCTGACTTGCCACAGGCCGGTGATGCCGGGTTTCATCGAGAGCCGGCGGCGATGCCACACGTCATAGGCTTCGACCTCATCGGGCAGCGGCGGTCGCGGCCCGACGAGGCTCATGTCGCCGCGCACAACGTTCCACAGCTGGGGCAGCTCGTCCAGACCGGTGCGCCGCAGCAATGGGCCGCTGCGGGTCAGGCGCGGATCGTTGGTCAGCTTGAACGCGCTGCCGCGCACTTCATTGAGATGCTCGACGTCGCCCCGTCGAAGCTCAGCGTCGGGCAGCATCGTGCGCAACTTGAGCAGGGTAAAGCGCCGGCCGTTGAGTCCGACGCGCGTCTGGCGGAACAGGACCGGGCCGCCATCGCGCCAACGAATCTGGAGCGCCAGGAGCGCAAACAAGGGGCTGAGCACGACGAGGAATGTGCCCGCGAGGATTGCGTCGGCGGCCCGCTTGAGGAACAGCGCCACCGCACGATCCGGGCCGTAGACGAGCGACGATACGGTGAGTCCGTCGAAGTCCTCTGTGCGCGCACCCGCGACGAGTGGACCTCTGCCATCGCCTGGGATGCGCACCGCGCGACCCTCGCCGGCGCACAGCCGCGTAACCGGCTCGACCATGTCCCAGCGCTCCACGGGCAGGCAGATCGCCACCTCGTCCACGACCTGTTCGTGTAGCACGCGCTCGATGTCGTCGAGCCGCGCAATCACTGGCCGGGTCAGGTCGGCCGTGGCGTCACCGGCGTCGAGATGGCCAATCACCTGCAACCCCAGGTCCCCGTGGCGCTCGATGCGATCGGCGAAGTCCTGCGCTCCGGGGTTGGCACCGACCATCAGCACGAACCGCGTCATGTAGCCGCGCCTTCGTGCACCGGTGAGCAGCCAGCGCAAAAGAACGCGCGTCACGACCGCGAGTGCGGCGGTGGCGGCCAGCAGAACACCAACCAGCAAGCGGCTCGCGTCCGAGATGTGCACCACGAATAGCAGGGTGATGACCACCAGCGCCAGCACACCAGCCGCGCGCAGCAGGCCAATTGCGTCGGCGCGCAATGACCAGCGGGCACGCAGGCGATACAGGCCGCCCAGCCAGACGAGGATGACCCAGGCGCCGCCGTAGGCCGCGGCGGCCAGTCGTCCGTCCAGACCAAGAGTTGACCAGTCCTCGACCCACGTCGCTGCGTAGCGCGCGATCGACACAGCGACGAACAATGCCGCGGCAGCCATGAAGTCGCTCGCCATGAGCAGCGCGCGAAGGGCCGTTGTGTAGCGCCTGATCATTCCGCGCGAGTGTAGGGGCGCCCGTATCCTGCGTGCGATGGATCAAGGCTGGCAGTCGACTCATATAGCAGGCGTCCTGCGCCGCAAGCTGGTGCCTCACGAGGACGAGCGCGGCGTATTGCGCGAAGCGTGGCGGGCCTCGTGGGCGGCGGACCTGGGCATTGGGCCGGTTATCCAGGCCAATGACACGGTGACCCGCGCCGGGGCACTGCGCGGAATGCACCTCCACCTACGCCAGACCGACGTGTGGGTGGTGATCTCGGGCAACGGCCACGCGGGCTTAGCCGATGTTCGCCCGCTTCTGGCCGGGGAAAAACTCGACCGACCGAATACGCTCAGCTTGGAACTGACCGATGGCGACTGTCTGGTCATCCCGACCGGCGTCGGACATGGCCTGTGGGCGCTGACCGATGTGACGCTGCTGTACATCGTGACCGTGGAGTACGACGGCACCGACGAGCACGGCTTTGCCTGGAACGACCCAATGGTGGCTTTGGCCTGGCCTGGCGCAACTCCGATCCTTTCGGAGAGGGATCGTTCGGCGCCGCTTCTGTCCGAGGCGGTCAACCGGCTAGGGGCAGACCCCGCCTAGGTATTCGTCGAGCGCCTCGGTCCACGGTCGCATGGTCAATCCCAGTGCTTCGGCGCGACCCGTGTCGATCACGGCCCAGCGAGGTACCGCCGCAGGCCGCTCGTAGTCGGCATGGCTGACCGCCCGCAGCCCAACGTCCGGGCGGCAGCGCGCGAGGACGCGCTCGGCCCATTGGTAGCGGGTGGCGTGACCGGCATTGGCGAGGTGCATGACTCCGGGCGGCGCGACGCGCGGCAGATCGATGAGTGTTGCCGCAAGGTCACGGCTATACGTTGGCCGACCCGACTCGTCGGCAACCATCGCCAGCGCGTCGCCCGGCGCGAGCCGATCGGCCGCGGCTATCACCTTGTCCGGGAAGTCGCCGCCCGGCGCTCCGAAGAGCCACGAGACGCGCGCGATCCACGCCGTAGCGTTCGCGCCTCCATATGCCTTAACGACCGCGCGCTCGCCGACGAGCTTGCTCTGGCCGTATGCGTTGGCCGGCGCGGGCGCGTCTGTCTCGATGTAGCCCCGGCCGTCGTCGCGCTGGCCGTCGAAAATGAGGTTGGTCGACACGTATACGAGGTCCGCTGCGCCCGCCGCACAGGCGCGCGCGAGGTCGGCCGTAGCTTCGCCATTGAGTCGCGTCGCGCGCGCCGGATCGAGCTCGCAGCCGTCGACGGAAGTCCACGCGGCCGCATGGAAGACGAGAGTCGGCTTGTCGCGCGCGACGAGCGCGGCCGCGGAGGCTGAATCTTCGAGGTCGTACTCTGGCCGGCTCCAGCTGACGACATCACCACCGCGAGCGCGCAACATGTCAATCAAGGCGCGCCCCAGCCGGCCGCTCGCCCCGGTAACCGCGACTCGATCTACCACGGCAAGCTGGCCTCGATCAAGTTGGCGTGGACTCTTTGAGCCGGCGGGCGTATTGGCGCTCGTAGTAGTCCGACCAGCCCGGACCGCGGGCGCGCAACCACCAGTCGCGATTGGTTTCGTACCAAACGACTGTTTGTGCGAGGCCCTGGTCGAAGGTCATGCGCGGCCGCCAGCCGAGTGACGCGATGCGCTCGCCATTCATCGCATAGCGGCGGTCGTGGCCAGGTCGGTCGGCGACGCTGCGCAGCAACTCGGTCGGCTTGCCGGTTGCCTTGAGGATGGCGAGGGCCACGTCGCGGTTGACGCGCTCCTGGTTACCGGGCAGGTTGTAGACGCCGCCGGACGTGCCACGATCGAGCAGCATGGAGATCGCGTCTGCGTGGTCATCGACGAACAGCCAGTCGCGCCGCTGCAGGCCATCGCCATATAGCGGCAGTGGCGCATCGTCGATGGCGTTGGTGATGAAGAGTGGCACCAACTTCTCGGGATGCTGCCGTGGGCCATAGGTGTTGGCGCCGCGGCTGACGACAACGTCGACGCCGTGGGTCACGAAAAACGCGTGGCACAGCAGATCGCCCGCTGCCTTGGCTGCGGCATATGGGCTGCGCGGACTCAGCGCCGCGTCCTCGCTCGCCGCGCCAACTTCGATCGAGCCATAGACCTCGTCGGTCGACACGTGCACCAGGCGAAGTTTGCGGTCGCGCGCGGCGGCGAGCAGGACGTGCAATCCGAGAACGCCGGTGCGCAGGAAGTCATCCGCGGCAGCGATCGAGCGATCGACGTGCGTCTCCGCGGCGAAATTGACGACCGCGTCTGCCTCGGCCACGAGGCGCGCCACCAGGTCTGCGTCGCAGATATCGCCGTGCACGAATGTCAGCCGCGGACTCAGGGTCGCGTCCGCTTCGAGATGAGCGAGATTCGCGCGCAGACCGGCATATGTCAGCTTGTCGAGGACGGTGATCGAATCGCCGCTGCGCGCGAGCCGGCGCGCGACGAAGGTCGAGCCGATGAAGCCGGCGCCCCCGGTCACCAGCAGGCGCATCAGGCTTGGTCGGCGCTCAGGCGCGCCGCGTGAAGGAGTGACTCATGCGTCCCGGCATCCGACCAGTGGCCGTCGTAGTAATCGCTCGCGAGTTTGCCCAGCCGCGCGTAGTGGTTGAGCAGCTCGGTGATCTCGAGCTCGCCGCGACCTGAAGGCTGCAGGGTCTCGATCACGCCAAACGCATCGGGTCGGAGGAAATACACGCCGATCGGGATGACATCGCTCTTCGGGTTGTCCGGCTTTTCCTCGAACGCCACGACTTGCCCTGATGCGTCGAGCTCGGCAACGCCAAAGCGCCGCGCGTCTGCCACTCGATAGAGCACACACCCCGCGCCCACCGATCCCGCGTCGAAGGCCGCAGCAACGTCCTTCAGCGCGGGTCCGCGAAGGATGTTGTCGCCCAGGACCACGCAGCACGTGTCGTCGCCCACGAAGTCGCGCGTCAGGCCAATCGCCTGGGCAATACCCAATGGGTCACGCTGGTAGCGATATGTCAGCGACAGACCGAACTCGCCGCCGTCGCCGAGCAGCTCGACGATATCGCCGATGCTCTTGCCGCCCAATACGACCATCACGTCAGTGATGCCCATCTGGCGCAGCGTGTCGAGCGGATAGAAGATCATCGGCCGGTCGTAGATCGGCAGCAGGTGCTTGTTGGTGACGCGCGTCAGCGGATCGAGGCGCGAACCGCTGCCGCCAGCGAGGATGATGCCTTTCACGGCGACCGATGGTAGCGGCGCGGCCGCATTCAGCCGAGTGCGCGCTGCAACGTCTGGCGCAAGTCGAGCTCGGTACGGAGCAGCTCCTGCGCAGCCTCGACCAGGCGGCGACGGCGCGGTTCGTCGGCGAGGAGGTCCCTGGCAATGCGTGCCAGGTCTGTCGCGGCCGCCTCGACGTAGTGCACCCCCGGCACGAGTGGCTGGGGCTGGGCGAGCGGCTCGGAGATCATTGCCGCACCCGCCGCGGCTGAAAGGACAAAGCGGAATAAGGGGTGGATCCCTGGCAGGCGATGCACGTCGAGGACCACCCGGCTGCGCTCGAGAATCGTCCGTCGAGCCTCGCCGTAAGTGTGTTGGGGGACATGGGTGAGGCGCACATTCGATTCGCCCAATTCGGCGGAGATCGCGCCGAATAGGCGGTGTCGCCGCGCCACGGGACTGACGTTGGCGATGGTCAGCACTTCAATGTCGCGCGCCGCCGCCGGATCGGCCAAGGGGCCGGCGTAGGCCTCGTGGTAGCCGAACGGCACCACCGCGAAGGGAAAGCCCGCATTGAGGGCTCCGTCGGCGCGCGAGTCGGTATCGATCACGATGCGGTCCATCTCAGGCGCGTGACGGCGCAGCCAAGCCAGGTTGGTAATGGGTTCGCGCACGTTCGCTGCCTCTTCCCGCAGGCGCCGCCAGGCGGCCGTGCTCTTTAGCGGCGGCAGCGCCGCGCCAGTCACGTCCAACAGCTTGCCGGTGGGTAACGCGCGGTGTACGCGATCGCCCAGGCCACGGATGGGCATGGGCAAGGGCTCGATGTGCCAGAGGACCCTCCGGGTCATCTTCGGCCGCCGCGCGAGATCGGGGTAGAGATTTACGCTGCCGACTATCAGGAGGAGGTCGACCTCCGACTCGTCGCGCGCGGTGCTGACGGCGCGCGTCTCCATGCCCAGCTCGCGGGCGGCGACGCCGGCGGCGTTCGTCAGCTCGGCCAGGAAGCCGCCGACGTCTTCCGCCTCCAGGCCGAGCCGCCTTGGCAGCGTCACGCCCGGGTCATGCCGCACCGACCAGAGAGTCGAGCGCCTCGACGGACGTCGTGAAACGCATGCGCCGTACGGCCGGGTGGTGCGCCAGCGCGTCGAGCTTGGCGGTCGTGTTATCGGCCCATGCGCCGCCCTCGAGGGCGCTCGCGCGCACCCCCAGGAATAGGTAAGGCCGGGGCAGCTCTAGCGCGGCGGCAACCGCGAGATCCCAGAAGCCGTTCGGCTCCTGCGGCGTCCAGAGCTGTGCCGAGCGGTAGCGCGCCTGGCCGAAGAAGCGAATCCGCCGTGCGGCGCGACGCCATGTCGGGATGAGTGACTGCGGATCGAACGTCGAGTGGGGCAGCATCCACATCCCTTCGCGTGCGGGCAGCACTTCTCTTGTGGCTGGCTGAAAAGGATCGTCGGGGTCGGGCCGAAACGGCACTCTGGGAACCTGGCGCATTTCCGGCACAGTTCCGGTGAATGCGGAGCTGGGATCGAGCGTCCGCAGCGCGGGCGAGCCGGGCTCCAGGGTTGAATCGACCCGGACGCCGTGCGCGCCGATCCAGCGCGCGATGGCCGCGGTCATGTACCGCGAGCCGAACCTATGAGCGCGCGGAGGCTGCCCGAAACCCGCCGCGAAACGCTCGAAACCTGACCCGAGCACTTGCTCGACCCACGCCGGGTCGGCGTTGTCGTGCAGCCAGTGTCCGGCCGCGCTGTCCCAGCGCCACGCATGGGGGTGGATGGCCAACTCGTCGCCCGCTGCGCGGAGGGCGTCGAACTCGCCCGCGTAGTGGTCGGCGGCCCATGCCGCGTCGCCGTAAACGTCGGCAATCTGCGGATCGCAGCGCACGTACCACGCGAACCGTACGGGCGCGCCACTGGCTCGCTCGAGCCTCTCGCGCAACCTTGGCGCAAACTCGAGCCAGTGCTCGAAGCCGACCCATGGCTGCCGATCGCGCCACGTGCCGCCTCCCGGATCGGGCTCGACATCGACCGCCAGGACGACCGGAATGGTGGGTTCGATCACAGCGTCTCCAGCCAGTGTTCGTACTCTGCCGCGATCCTGTCCCAGTCGTACAGCTCGCGTGCCCGGGCGGCGGCACGTTCGCGCACCTGGGCGGCCAGTAAAGGATCGTCGATAAGGCGCTGCAGCGCGTCTGTAAGCGCGGGCGCGCCCCGGTAGTACAGCCCCGCATCGCCCAACACCTCGCGGTGCTCGGGCACGTCGTTGGCGCAGATCGCGTTGCCAAAGCCCATCGCCTCCACCAGCGCCGGATGCGTGCCGCCGACCTCAGTCGCCTGGACGTAGGCCGCGGCATGTGAGCGCAGCACCTGGTACTCGCTGCCGTAGTGCGCGCCGAGCAGACGGACGCGCGGGTCGCGCGCAGCGGTGGAGCGCAGGCGAGTGATGAAATCGGACGAGTAGGGCGCGTCGCCGACGAGCGCCAGCGGCATGTCTGTCCTGACCTTGGCGTAGGCCTCGACTACGAGGTCGGCGTTGTTCTCTGGCTCGAGTCGACTCACGTACAGGACGTAGCGCCCGGGCTCGAGTCCCAGTCGGGCGAGGGTGCCGTCGTCGGCGACTGGCTTGAGCCCCGTGCCATATGCGAAATAGTCGCTGCGCCTGCCGTAATGGCGCTGCCAGTAGTCCCGGATGACGTGGGCATCGGTGATGATGTGGACTGGCAGATGCGCTGCCATCCACGCGCACGATCGGTAGTAGGTTCGTCCAAGCAAGCCCCATTTCGCGCGCTGCCACTCGAGGCCGTCGACGTTGAGCACGACCTTTTTGCGTGCCGCGAGCAGGACGAACAATGCGGGCACGTTGGCCAGGTTGCACACGTAGATCACGTCGAAGCGGCGCGGCAGCACCGCGAACGCGGCAAATAGCGTGTGCACCACGGTTTCGAGGTACTTCGAACGGGGCGCGGGCAGGCGCTTGATGTCCATGCCGCGGTGGCGCTTGATGCCGCGTAGCACCCACTGGTCGCGGCCGTAGACGGTCACCTGGTGGCCACGCGCGACCAGGCGGGCGCCCAGTTCCTCAGCGAAAGTCTCGAAGCCACCGTAGCGCGCGGGCACTCCGCGCGTGCCCAGGATGGCGATCCTCATCGGGCCGCGCATAACATCGGCCAGATGCTAACGCCCATCCGCGTCGCCTTCGACGCACACAGCGTTGGACGGCGGCAGACCGGCAACGAGCGCTACACCGTCGAGCTCGCAACCGCGCTCGCCGTGCGCGACGACATCGAAGTCATCGCTTACGTCGATCGTGGCGTGCACTGGCCAGGCGATGCGCAAAGCTCACCACAGATTCGTGAGTTGTCTGCCCGGGCTCCCCAGCTGCGCATCCCGTTCGAGCTGCCATGGCGGGCGCGCCGCGATGGCGCCGATGTGCTGCAAGTGAGCTACGTTGGGCCGCCCGCAGGCGGGCCGCCGCTCGTCACCACCGTGCACGACGTGTCATTCGAAGACCAGCCGCAGCTCTTCCGCTTGCCAACGCGACTACGGCTGCAGTGGCTCGTTCGGTGGTCGGTGCGTCGGTCGGCGGCGGTGACGGCCGTGTCGGAATTCACCCGCCAGCGCTTGATCGATCTCTACCGACTCGACCCGGCCAGAGTCCACGTCGTTGCCGACGGTGTCAGCAGCCACTGGCGGCCGACTACCGACGCTGAAGCCGCAGCGGCGCTGGGCGGCCTGGCGCTGCCGCCGCGCTTCGTGCTCTTCGTCGGTACGAGCCACGAACGAAAGAATCTGGCCCGACTCATCGGCGCGGTGCATGAGCTGCGTACCAGCGGACATCCGGAACTTGGACTCGTGATCGCCGGACCGCCCGGGGCGCCGCTCCAGCAGGGGTGGGTGCGCCATCTCGGCTACGTCGACGACATCAGTCTGCGCGCGTTGTACGGCCGGGCAGCCGCGGTTGCCTACGTGTCGCTGTACGAGGGGTTTGGCCTGCCGGTGGTGGAGGCGCTCGCGTCCGGCGCGACAGTCGTCGCCAGCCGCACGACCGGTGTTGGCGAAGCGGCCGGCGACGCGTGCATCCTGGTCGAGCCGAGTGACGTTGACGCGATCGCTGCCGGGCTGCGCGTCGCCATCGAGGACGAAGCGCTGCGCGCTGAGTTGCGCGGGCGCACGCCAGCACACCTGGCGCGGTTCACCTGGACGCGCGCCGCCGAAGCCATGGCGCAGGTTTATCGAGGGGTGGCGCGACCCTAGGTCCGCGGCCGCTGTGCGACCGCAATCAGGACACTGGTCAAGCCGAGCACGCGCTGGCGCTCGATGCGGACGTTCGTCCCGGCCGGAAACAGTCGCGCCAGGTCGCGCGCGCCCAGTGGATTGAGCAGCTCCTCGCCCGCCCACTGTGCGTTGCCCGTGGCACGTAGCAGAGGATCTCGCACCTTTCGCGGCAGCCAATGCACGAACGGCAGCAGCGTGTGCGGATCGACCGGGAACCAGCGGTTCGGCGTGCACAAGAAGACGCGCTCGCAGGTCCGGGTGATTTCGGCCGCAAACCGACGCTGCTCGTCGCGCGAGCCGACGTGCTCGATGACCGCGTTCGAAAAGCCGATGTCGAACTCGGCGTCACCGAAAGGCAGGTCGCGGCCGTCGGCGACGACGAACTTCACGTCGGGGAACGTGGCCGTGAACGCCGCCACCCGCGCCGGTGCGACCCCCGTGATCTGCTTGGGCCACGGATACCACGCCTCAAGAAAGTTGCTCGACCGCCACGCCTTGTCAGTTACGCCGACGTCGAGCACGCGTTCGTCATCGCGCGGCGCCATCAGGCGCATGAACCTAGCCAGGCGCGATCTGCGCGAGCGCTCGGTCAGCGGTGCGGTCAGCCGCCAGGCCGGCCCCGCCTTGGGTGGAGCTGAGCCTGGGCCATCATCGTCGCGCGGCCGTTGGATGGTGGCGGCCAAGGCGCCGCCGAAGATCAGCCATGTAACCGCGAAATGCACGGCGGTCGTCGCGAGATAGGCGACGAGCAGGACGACAACGGCCGCGGCGTAGGCATTCGCCGTGGGACCGCGCACCGAATCGCCCGACGTTCGCCACAGCCGCAGGCCGAGCAGGCCAAGGAGGGCCAGAAAGCCGGCCAATCCGATCAAGCCCGCGTCGTGCAGCACGAGCACCGGCCAAACGGAGATGACCTCAGGGATCCGATAGGTGATGTGGCGTTGCCCGTATGAGTAGGCGCCGAGGCCGATAACCGGGCTTTCATGCCAGTCCTCGAGGCCAGTGAACACGCGTGCCATGCGGTACTCAAATGTCTGGAGTTCATCATCCGGCGGCTGGGTTGGTTTGGGCGACGGGTTTGTTGTCCCGGACGTGGGCGGGTGCGCGATCAACCCGGCGTGTTCGATCAGCAGCAGCTTGGGCATGAATAGACCCGCGCCGCCGGCCAGCAGCACGATAACCGCCACGGCGCGCAATCTTGTCGACTGCCTGGACCTGAGCCAATTCATACCGAAGAGGACGACCAGCCCAACCGCCAGCCCGATGTATGCCCCGCGCGTAACGCCCAGCCCGACGGACAAGAGCAGCACAAGCACTATTGCCAACGCGGCCAGCGACGGCCGCGCCCGCCAGCGTTCGAGGGCCAGGGGAATGACCGCGGCCAAAAGGCTCGCGTAGAGGTTCGGTTCCAGCACGAATGCGGCGATGCGCGGCATGTCGGTCAGCGGATCGTCGATCCACGGCCGGCCGATCGCGAACAACAGGTAGGCAACAGCCGAGACCAGGCCCACGGTCGCGACTACCGCGGCCGGGCCAGTGAAGGAGGTGATCGAGCGTGCCGCGCGGCCCGCCAAGAGCAGCGCCGTGACCAGGCCGCCCACCATCGATAACGCGGTCCACGCCACGAGGCGCAGGCTCGCGCCAGGATCCATCGCGACGACCGCCGACGACAGCGTGAGTGTCCCGAGGTAGACCAGTCCGGCAACGATGATCGGCAACAGCGGCCGCAGCGGTGGCAGGTCGAGGGCTTTGCGGTGCCAGATCGTGAGCGCGATCAACCCGAATAGCGCCGGTTGCTCGAGGCGCATCGTGCCCACCGGCGTAACGAGCGTCACCTTCGAGAGCGCAGCAAGCATGAAGACCACGGCCACTGCCAGGACCGCGTGGCGTGGCATAAGCCACACGACCGCGCCAAAGCCCGCCAAGGCGATTGCCGCTACAAGCAGCTCAGCCGGCGACAGCTTGCCGTGCCTCTTCCCAAAGTGCGGCCGCGGCCGCGGCCCACGTGTATTTGCCGGCCACGACGCGGCCCTTTGCGCGCAGTTGCCGGCGCAGAGTCAAGTCCGTCGCGAGGCGGGCCACGAGTGCCGCGAGCGCATCGGGGTCGCGCGGATCGAACACCATGGCGCCGCCCGCAGTCACCTCTGGGAGCGCGCCCGCGTTGGATACCGCGGTTGGGACGCCGCGTGCCATCGCCTCGAGCGGCGGAAAGCCGAAACCTTCGCTTAGCGACGGAAACAGGAAGAGCCACGCGTCCTCATAGACCCGTGCCAGCTCCGCTTCGCTCAGCAGGCCCGTGAAATGGACACGCGACCGCAGATCAGGGGCGGCCGCAATCTCGCGCAGCCGCGCATCGTCGCGCCCGGCCGGACCGCTGATCACGAGATCCAGGTCGTCTGGCACACCGGCGCGCCAAGCGTCCAGCAGCAACGCCACGTTCTTGTGTGGCTCGGTCTGACCGACGAACAACGCAAAGCGTTTGGGGAGGCCAAGGTCGCGCGTCGCTGGTTCCACCGCGGCCAGATGATCGGCGCCGGGATAGACGACGCTGACCCGCCCCGGGTCCAGGTCGAAGCGCGCCACGACCTCGTCGCGCGACGATTTTGAGCCGGTCACCACTCTTGTCGCGCGTCGGGCAGAAAGTCGGAAAGCACCTGCCGCGTAGCGCGCGTAGCCGCGGTCATATGCGCCCGGGACCGTCAGGAAGTTGAGGTCGTGGATCGTCACCACCATCGGCCGGGGCACGGTCAGCGGCAGCACGTTGGCCGGGCCGAACCACGCATCAGCGCGGCGGCGGGCCGCCGTAGCCATGGCGCCGCCAGTCAGCCAAGCCGCGTCCAGGCCCAGGTTCGCGGCGCGTTGCAGTGGGCGCAGCCGCGGCCTCGCTCGCCAACGCGGCCAACCGCTGACCGCGATCAGCTCGGAACCCGCTGGGGGCACGGCCGACATCGCGGCGAACACCTCGCGCGCATAGCGCGCAGTGCCAGCGTACGGGGCCTGACGGACCACGCTCATGTCGATCGCGAGGCGCATTGGCGGCGAGGCTAGCAGGGGTCGCCGCCTATCATCGGCCGCGTGACCGACCAAAGGCCCGAGCTGGACCTGCCCGAGCTGGACCAGGCCGTGGCAGAGGTCGGGAGCATCGGCCAGCGCGGTCGGGCGGCCATCATTCAGCTGACCCTCCGCACCGGACTGCTGCGCATAATCTCGCTGGCCGGCACCGTTTTGCTGGCACGCATCCTGGCGCCAGCCGACTTCGGTGCGTTTGCCGTGATCATGCTGCTAGCGAGCACACTTGCACCTTTTGGTGATCTTGGCCTTGGAGCGACCCTGATCCAGCGCCAAGAGCCGCCAACAGAACGCGATCTCGCCACGGTGTTCACCGCCCAGCAGGCGATGTGGCTGACCCTGCTCGCGCTGGCGTGGCTGCTCGCGCCACTCGTCCACCTCGCAGGCCCAGGCCTGCCGGCCGATGCCGAATGGATGATCCGGATAGCCGCAATCGCGGTCTATGTGAACCAGCTTCGCGCGGTTCCGAGCGCGATGATGAGTCGCGTCCTCCGTTTCGGGCCGCTGGCTACGATCGAGGTTCTGCAACAGATCACCTACGTTGTCGTAGCGGTCGGCCTGGCTCTCGCGGGCGCCGGCGTGTGGTCGTTCGTGCTCGGCCTGCTCGTTCAGTTCGCGCTGGGCAGCGTGCTGACGTACGTCGCCTGGGGCCACCGGCCTCACCTGGGCATCGACCGCCAGTCGCTGCGCAGCCTGATGGGCTTCGGCCTGTCCTACCAGGCGACCAACATCCTGGCCGTCTTCCGCGAGGCGCTGGTGCCCATCTACGGCGGTCTCGCCGGGGGCGTGACGGCCATCGGCTACCTTAATTTCGGCCAGCGCTTCGGACGGTTGTTGGGCGGGATCGACGAGATCATCGGCCGGGTGGCGTTTCCGGCGTTCAGCCGGCTCCAGACAGATGTTGAGCGACGAGCGCTCGCCCTGGTGCACGTCGTCGAGACGACATCGGTGGTAGCCGCATTGTTGCTGGGCTGGGCGATCGCGGTCGCGCCGACCCTGGTCGAAGTTGCCTTCTCCAGCACCTGGCTGCCGGCCACGCCGGTGTTTCAGCTGACGGCTGTCTCGGTCCTGATCGGCCTGCCCGCCGGGTTCATGCGCGGGCTCGCGTTCTCGACCGGCCGAGCTCGGTCCATGCTCGTGTGGACGATCGCGGCTCTGGTCGTCACGTTTGCGGTCTTTCCGGTGCTCGTGGTTGCTTTCGGCCTGGTCGGCGGCGGCATCGGCTTCGTCGTCCACGCCCTGGTGCAGTTGATCGGGTTCGCTTGGGCGACGCGCTCGATTACGCCCTTCCCGTGGCTGCGGGTGGCCCGGATCTACCTGATCGCTGGCGCGGCCGGCGTGTGCGCGGCGCTCAGCCTGACCGTGCTTGGCGGCTTGCCCGGCCTCGTGTTGTCGGGCGCCGTCGCGCTTGCGGCATACGGGCTGCTGATGTTCATCTTCGAGCGCGACCAGATCGGACGCTCATGGCGATTGCTGCGCGGCAACCTGTCGCTCGAAGCCGCGTGAGCGGCGTGACTTGGTACGCCATGATCGGCGCGGGCCAGGCGACGGTCTCGGTCTATCGCGCCTCGCTCCCGCCCCAGACAGCGCGCTAGCAGGAGCGGTCTCATGACGCTGCCACCGGCAATGATTTGCCAAACCAGAGCAAGCCCAGGTCGCGCCCAATCAGCGCGCTGAGGCGCACTACGTCCGGCTCGAACTCGCGCTCCAGAGCGGCCCTGATAGCCGGCGCGACGGGTTCAACAATGACCTGTTGGCGGACGAGTCTGCTATGGCGAAAGCGCAGCGCCAACTGGGCCCGGCGCGATTCGCCGATGAGCGCTGGTAGCGCGCGATCACTCACCAAACGCCCGAGGCGCGAATCGGTCACGACGCGCACGCTGCGCCGCGGGCGGTAGCGGCGGTTGTGCGCCGCAAACTCGGCGGGCCGGTAGTCAGTATCGACGTCCAGGAATTCGAGCAGTCGTCTGAAGGTTGCCGCCGGGTCGGCCACGAGGTCGTCGAAGACAATGACCTGGACGCGCTCTGGGCCGAATGCCTCCAACCAGTGCTCGAGCTGATCGGCGTAACGCGCCACATCGCGATAGACCGCGCCGCGGCTGTTGGCGCCCGGTGGCAGCCGGCGGCCGCGCCGCCGGTCGTCGTCGGCTTCAAGGGCTGCGCCGAAGTCGGTGATGTCCTCGTTGCCGTTGGCGACGCGCTCGTTGTGGAGCGCCTGCAACATCGTTACCGGCTCGCGCAGAGAAGCCACGATGTAGGCGTCGGGCGAGAAGTCGCGGACCAGCCGGGGTGCCTCGCCCGAGCCCAGGTAGCGCGTGGTCGCCTCGCCCAATCTGACGGCCTTGCCGGCACCTGCGAACAGCTCCAGGTAGCGCGCCTCATCGGCCGGATACTCGAGGCGCGGTCGCGGCCCCATGCGCGCATCTGGACAGAAGTAGAACGGTTCCTTGGTCGGTGACATGAAGACCTGCGGATGCCTCAACAGGTATTCATAGAGCGATGTCGTGCCCGACTTGGGCGCGCCGATGATGAACAGGTCGGGCCGGCGCGCCACACTCATGAGCGGTCTGCGGCTGCTGCCGGCATTTGGTCGGGCTCGCTTGCGCCTGCGAGGCGGCGGTACGCGTCATAGACCCGGATGAGGACGCGCTCGACGGCAAATGGCGCCGCGGCCCGTACAGCCGCCGCGGCGATCGTTTCACGCGGCTGGTCGAGGACCCACCCAATTCCGTCCGCGATGGCATCCGGCTCGCGCCCGTCGAATAGCCAGCCATCGACCAGGTGCTCGACAATCCGCCGCACCTCGCCCACCGGTGGCGCCACAGCTGGCAGGCCGCAGGCGAGCGCCTCAAGAACCACGCGCGGTCCGCCGCCCTCAGCTTGCGAAGTGAGCAGCAGCACGTCGGCGGCGCGCATTATGTCGGCCAACCGCGCACGAGCGATGTCGCCCAGGAAGTGGACCCGCCCGGCGAGCCCCAGCGCGGCCGCGCGACGCTCGACCGGGTCACGCAGCTCGCCACTGCCTGCAATCACCAGCCGCGCATGCCGCGCGCCCCGTTGCGTGACCAACGCGGCGAATGTATCCAGCGCCAGGTTGGGGTCCTTGATCGCGTCAAGGCGCCCGGCGAACAGGACCAACTGCTCTTTCGCCACATCGCTCGCATGGATTTCTTGTCCGGTCAACTCGGTAAGCAACGCGGCGCGCAGTCGGGAACGCTCGTTGTCGAGTGGCGGATGGAAAGTCGCTGGGTCGTACCACACCGGCAGGAACTCGATCCGCTGCGCAATTTCGGGATGCTCGCTGCGCAGGATGTCCGCACCGGGTTCGTTGACTACGAAGATCCGTGCCATCGCGTGGAGCGCTCGATCCGAGAATTGGCGATACAGCCGCGGCAGCTGGCTCCAAGCTGATGGACCCGGCCAGTCGCGGATGTCCACGTGTACGAACTGGACGCGTGGCCCGCGGTGGCCGGCCAGGTAGACCGGTCGGTATGGCCGATGCACCTGGAGGATGGCCGTGCCGCGCAGCATCGCGGCGCGCAGCCGCAGCTGGGCGACGGCCACTGCCAATAGCCCGATGGGGTCATGCGGCAGGCCACCCGACGGCGCGAGCGGCAGAACGGTCACCATTCGGCCATCGATTGAGACTTGTTGCTGCCGCCCGATCGGCCGCGCGTGACGGTCGCGCGTTGTCCCGGCGACGGTTATCTCGAAATCTGTCGGGGCGTACTTGAGGAAGTCATGCAGGAAGGTCTGTATTCCACCGACGGTCGGCGCGGCTGGGTCGCGCGGGTGGAGGACCAGCACGCGCACGGGTCTTGCCGCCGACATCAGCTGCGGCCGCTATTCGCTCTGCGTCTGGGGCTGTGCCGCTGCTACCGCGCGACCGTGAACGACCAGTCGCAATCCGGCATCGGCGGCGGCCGCTCGATCGATGACGCCGCGCGCGTCGATCACGACATCGCCCGCCATCAGCATCCGCGCCGCGCGCCAATCGATGCTTGCGTAGAGCGGCCACTCCGTCGCGACGATGATCGCGGCGACGCCTGTCAGCGCGGCGTGGACGTCTTGCGCGCCGCGCGCATCCACGCCGGCTCGCCTGAGCGTGACCAAGCCGGCGCCCAGGGCGAGTGGATCGTGCACCACCAGGCGCGCGCCGCGGCGCGCCAATTCGACGGCCAGCGCGACGGAGCTTGATTCGCGCACGTCATCCGTGCCCGCCTTGAAGGTCAGTCCGAGCAGCGCAACCGGGACGTCACTCAAGTCACCGACTGCCCGCTCGAGCTCTTGAACCACCCAATTAGCCTGTGCCCTGTTCGAGGCGTCGATCGCGGCCAGGATGGGCACGTCGACGCCCTGCGCCAGCGCGGCTCGGGGCAGCGCCCGCGCCTGCGACGGCAGACACGAGCCACCAAAGCCGGGGCCGGGCGTCAGGAAGTCACGACCAATGCGGTGGTCGAGGCCGATCGTCGCGAGGACAGCCGAGATGTCAGCGTCGGCGGCTGCCGCTATGCGCGCCATCTCATTGGCGTAGCCGACTTTCAAGGCCAGAAATGCATTCGCGCCGATCTTGACCAGCTCGGCCGACGCGGCGTCGGTCATCACCAGCGGCGCATTGAGCGGCGCATAGGTCCGCGCGAGCACCTCTGCCGCGCGACTCAGCTCGGCCGGCCGTGTCAGGCCAACAACCGTGCGGTCGGGCGTGGTGAAGTCACGCACCGCCGATCCCTCGCGGGTGAACTCGGGGTTGTAGGCGAGCTCGATGTGTGGGTCGATTGCCCGAGCCTGGCGCTCGAGGCGCGCCATCGTGCCTGGCACGAGGGTGCTACGGATAACGATTGTGCGTGGCGCGAGCGGGTCCGCAGCCACTGATTGAACGGCGGCTTCGAGCTGTTCGCTCGACCATTCCCCGTCACTCCCCAGCGTGCCCACCGCGATCAAGACAGCCGCCGCCGCGTGACTCGCCGCGAGATCATCCGAGAACGAGAGACGGCCGCTGGCCAGGCCGGTCGTCATCGCCTGGTCGAGGCCGGGTTCGCGGAAAGGCACGACGCCCTGACTCAGGTCGGCGACGCGGGCGCGGTCGCGGTCGATGCAACGAACGGTGTGACCGGCCTGTGCGAGGCAAGCCGCCGTCACCAGGCCAACGTAGCCCGCACCGACGACTGCCAGCTGCAGGTCCTCTCCAGTGCTCATCGGCGGCGATAATACGAGGCGGCTGTCTGTTCTCCATCGCGGCAGTTGGGCGTAGCACTGGCCGATCTGGTCGCACGACCAGCCCAGCAGCGTTCCGGCGGCACGCGCGCAATATGCCGGTAGCCTGAATGCGTGAGTCCCGCCCGACGCTCGGCCCCGCCGCGGCCAAAGCGCATCGACATACCGTCGCGAACCGAGGCCGACTCGCAGGCGCCGGCGCTCA
>JBDTVN010000003.1:0-33288 GCA_040007155.1 Chloroflexota bacterium | reverse complement strand
GTATTCCCATCATCAAGCTCATCTCGTCGGCCATAACGATTGGGTCCGGCGGATCGGGCGGGCGCGAGGGCCCAACGGCTCAGATTGGTGCCGGCTTCGGTTCGTGGCTGGCACGCGTCCTTGATTTGGACGCGCGCGACGCGCGGATCGCGGTCGCGTGCGGCATGGGCGCGGGCATCGGCGCGATCTTTCGAGCTCCGCTCGGCGGCGCGGTTCTTGCGGCCGAGATCCCTTATCGCGACGACGTCGAGTCGGAGGCGCTCGTGCCCGGCTTCGTGTCATCGATCGTCGCGTTCTCGATCTTCGGCGCGGTCATTGGCTACGTGCCGATCTTCGGGAGCACCGGTGGCGCGGCCTTCACGAATCCAGCCCAGCTCATCTACTACGGCGCGATAGGCCTTGCTGCCGGTCTGCTCGGCCGGGCCTATATCGGTGGCTTCTACGGCGCAACAGCGTGGATCGCCCGCTGGCCGTTGCCGCGCTTCATTCGACCCGCGATCGCCGGCCTTGCCGTCGGCTGCATCGCATTGGTGATTCCGGGCGTGCTCGGCACCGGCTACGGCTGGGTCCAGGCTTCGCTTGACCGCAACACGTTGCTGGGGCTGCCACTGTGGGTGGTGCTCGGCCTGCCTCTGGCCAAGATCGCGGCTACATCGCTGTCGATCGGCTCGGGTGGCTCGGGTGGCATCTTCGGCCCGGGAATGGTCATCGGCGGGTTGCTCGGTGCTTCGGTTTGGCGCGTGCTCGAACCTATCGCGCCGGCAGTACCGGTCGACCCGACAGGCTTTGTGATCGTGGGCATGATGGCCCTGTTCGGCAGCATCGCCCATGCCCCCTTGGCGGTCATGCTCATGGTCGCTGAGATGACGGGCAATCTGTCGATGCTCGCTCCGGCGATGCTGGCGATCGGTTTGGCGACACTCGTTGTCGGCGATCGCACCATCTATCGCTCACAGCTGCGCAACCGGGCCGAGTCGCCCGCCCACCAGTTCCGGTTCGCATTGCCCTTGATGGCGTCGATCCCGGCTGCCCATGCGGCGCGGGCGCCGCGCCTGGTGCTGTCCGTCGACGACACAGTCGCGACCGCGCGGCTACGGCTTGCTGCCAACAATCTCCCCGGCGCGCCGGTGGTTGGCCGCTCAAGGGTGCTCAAGGGCAGCGTGAACATCGAGGACCTGGCGACTGCGGCCCCTGAAAGCCACTTGCGTGATTTGCAGCTCGACGGCCTGGTCATCAGCGTCGAGGACGGACTTGACGATGCCCTCGCGACACTTTCTGACGCGCACCGATCTTGGGCGCCGGTCGCCGCCGACGACAAGCTCACCGGCATCATCTCCGTGGGCGACATCCTGAGCGTCTATCGCGGCTCCCTGGCGGCGAACGTTCAGCGCGTCCGTTCCGTACAGCACACGGGCTCCCTTGTCGACGCCCACGTAGGCCCGGCGTCGAACCTCGCCGGCATGACCGTCGCCAAGGTGGCCTGGCCGCGCGAGGCCGTGCTCGTGGCCATCGCGCGCGGCGACCGGGTCATTGTGCCGCGCGGCGATGTCGTCCTGGAGGCGGGCGATCGGCTGACCATCTTCGCCTCAGCGCAGGCAGGCGAACAGGTCGCGGCACTTCTTGCGCAACCCGGCGCGCCGGGGTCTGACTCCGACTAGCCGCCGCCCGTGCCGAACTGGCGATCGCCCGCGTCGCCCAGGCCGGGCATGATGTAGCCCTTCTCATTGAGCTGGCGGTCAAGCGCGGCAGTGTAGATCGGCACGTCCGGGTGTGCCGCCTGGACCGCGCGGACACCCTCTGGCGCCGCGATCAGGTTGAGCAGCTTGATGCGCGCCGAGCCCCACCGCTTGAGGACATCGATCGCGGCCGTCGCTGAGCCACCAGTGGCCAGCATCGGGTCCAGGATCAGGGTCAGGTCGACCGTGGCCGAGTCGGGCAGCTTGTTGTAGTACTCGACCGGGCGCAGCGTGTGCTCATCGCGGAAGAGACCCAGGTGCCACACCTGCGCCGTTGGCATCAGCTCGAGCATGGCGTCGACCATGCCCAGGCCGGCACGCAGGATCGGCACCAGTCCGATGCGGTCGGCCAGCTTCACGCCATCGGTCTGCTCGATGGGCGTGTCGACCTTCACGTCGCGGACGCGGGCGTCGGCCAGCGCCTCGTAACCAACGAGCCACGAGATCTCACGCACCAGCTCGCGGAATTTCTTGGGCTCGGTCGCGGAGTCGCGCAGGTACGACAGCTTGTGCAGGACCGCCGGGTGGGACGAAACGTGCAGGCTGGGAAACTCGGTAGTGCGGTCCGTGGCCATTACGGGCTGATCGTAGCGTCCGCTTCAGCCGACTGATCCGGGCTGGCCGACCAGCCGCCGATGAAGGCCGGCGCCATCGCCAGCGCGCTTGACAGAACGATCGAGCCAATGACCAGGTCGAAACCCCAGCCGATGCCGCGCGTCGCATCGAGCGCAATGAAGTAGACCGTGACCAGTACGAACGCGGTCGTGCCGGCCATGATCATTGCTGTTCGCCGGTCGGCGGCGCCTGAGCGCAACAGCACGAAGTCCGCGACCGCGCCGCCTGCCAGCCCCGCGACGAAGAGCAGCGGCTCCTGCCCGACGAGCGCGGCGAGCAGCCCGCCAATCAGCCCTGCGATCGTGCCCATGCCGACCATCGGCCCGACCAGGCGCAGGCCGAGCAGCAGCAGGCCCACGAAGATCAATGCGTTGAGCGTGATTGCGCCGACGCCGAGCGGCACGGTATCGGCGAGCCCCGGCGCTGCGTACGAGCGGCCGGCGGAAGCGGCGATCAGCCCCGATCCGTCGCTCAGCCAGGTGAAGCCGTAGAAGCCATCTTCCAGTGCCGGGTCGCGCGTCAGATTGCGCGGGTTCGCGCCATCGGCATCAGCGAGGAAGATGTCCAGATCGCCGTCGCGGCTCGACATCCAGGCGAGGGTCGTGCCGTCAGGGGAGAGGTGCGGCAGCTGATCGATGCCCGGGTCATCCGTGAGCTGGCGCACGTCCGTGCCGTCGGGCGCGGCGGAGTAGAGCTCCCAGTTTCCGGTCGCGTCGGAATGGAAGTAGAGGCGCGACCCGTCAGGCGCCCACGAGCAGCCCCATTCCTGGCTCGCGTCATTCGTGACCGGGTGGCTGGCACCCGTCGTGACGTCCCAGGTGTAGATGTCGAACGAGCCGTTGGCGATGCTCCAGCCGCACAGCGTGCTGCCGTCGGGCGACCAGGCTTCGACGCCCTCGCCGCCGACCTGGTGGAGCGCCTTGGTCGTGCCGTCGGGCTGGTTGTAGATCCAGATCGCGAGACCGCTCAGATCGACCGGCGCGGGCTTGTCTCCTGCTTCTGGCGCGGGCGCGGCGTTGAGCGGCGCCCAGTATGCGATGCGCGCTCCGTCGGGCGAGTAGACCGGGCTGTCCTGCGGGATCTCGCGCGGGTCGACCCGAATTCGCGTGCCGTCGGCGGCGTCGATCGACACGCGGAAGTCGTTGAGCTGGCCGCGTGCATAGGCGAGGCTGCCGTTGAACGCAATGGCGGGATGAACCTCCCACTCGGTCGGTGTGACCGTCAGTCGCTGGCTGCCTGAGCCATCAATCGGCACCCGGTAGAGGTCGGTCGGCGTCTGCACGAGCGGTTGCTCGATGGGCGCCCCGGCGAGGACTACGAAGGGGTGAATGAAGCCGGTCAGCAGCGTCGTGATGGACAGCAGCAGACCGAGTGCCACCGCGAATGCCGCGCCATCAACCGACGCCACCCGCCTTGGCACCCCGGCCGCCGCCAATCGCCGGCAGAGCGCCAACAGGGGTCCGCTGACCATCAGCGCTGTGCCGATGAAGAGGGCGATGCGCGATGGCGCAAGCACGCCTTCTGGTCCAGGCGCGGGTCGATCGGCGACGGAGCGCGACGCGAACTCGGCCGCCAGCGCGAGGATGAAGATGGCCGCCCCTATGAGCGCGGCGCGGTAACCAAAGGGCACGTCGCCACCCCGTCGACGCGCGCTCCACCACACGAACAGCAAGTACGCCGCGGGCACTAACCCGGCATACAGCGGCAGCGCCCAGATGCTGAAGAGCTGATCGCCGCTGACGTAATTGCGTGTGGGGTCGTCGGCCCAGATAAGGACGTGGCCGCCCACGACGAGCAACGCCAACAACGCGACCATGACCAGGTCGAATGTGCGCGAGCTGGGTGTGCGACCCGGGCTCGGCCGGTTTGAGTCGATCATGGTTGGTGCGCCGGATTGTAGGTACCATCGCAACGATGCCCCAGACCCCTCTCCGACCTTCCTTTGGTGCGCGCAAGCCTGCCCGCCAAACGCTGCCACCGGCGCTGGCCAAGACGCGCTATCCGCGCAACGTCGCGGCGCCGGTGCTGGTCGAGTTCCATCGCGGACCATTCGTCGAGAGCCGCCATCGCGGTCACGTGGTCCAGGTCAACGTCGAGGGCAAGGTCGAGCAGGGGATCGGTGATCCCGACCTGGTCACGTCGCTCCGCTCTGCCGTGAAACCGTTTGGCGTCGTGGCGTTGCTCGAGGCAGGCGGCGCGGATGCGTTTCACCTGACCGATCCTGAGATCGCCGTCATGTCCGCGTCGCATCATGGCGAGGACGCTCACGTGCGCACCATTCAGGCCATGCTGCGGCGCGCTGGCTTGTCGCAAACAATGCTTGCTTGTGGCACGACCGGGGCCCCGGAAGATGCTGTCACGGCGGCGCGACTTGCGCGTGAAGGCGAGGCGCCTGGCGCCATCCGCCACAACTGCTCAGGCTTCCATACCGCGAGCCTGCTGATGGCCAAGATCGGTGGCTACAGCCTGGCCGACTACTGGAAGCCCGACCACCCCACGCAGGTCGCGATGTCGGAGATCGTTGCCCGCATCTTCGGCGTACGACCGTCCGCATTGGTGACCGCGGTCGATCAATGCGGCGTCCTGACCTACGCCTTTCCACTCGTCGCGATCGCCCGCGCGTATGCGCTCCTGGCTGACCCGGAAGGTGGCGCCGATGCTGCGCGCCAGCCGCTCATCCCGCACCTGACCCGGATTCGCGACTCGATGATGGCCGCGCCAGAGATGATCGGCGGCGCGCACAACTCGCCTGACACGATGCTGATGCGGGCGCGACCGGGGATGATCGTCATGAAGGGTGGTGCCGAAGGATTGCGCGGAATCGGCCTGTTGCGCGGTGCACGCGGCACCGACTCGCCTGCGGCCGGTGTCGCGATCAAGATCGAGGACGGTGATCTCGCCAAGCGCGCCAATCGCGCAGTCACGGTCGAGGCGCTATCCCAGCTGCACGTCTTGAGCGGCGCTGCCCTCGAGCGCGTGTCGGATCTGCACCGGCCACCGATGCAGGATCCGCGGGGCGTCGAGGTCGCCCAGGCTGTGCCATCGTTCCGCCTCGCGCCACTGTCCGAACTGGGCTGAGGTTCGTCGTGGCCGGACCTCCCGATCCATATCGCGCGCTCGGCGTGCCCCGCGGCGCTCACGTCACCGACATCAAGAAGGCGCATCGCAAGCTGGCGAAGAAGTTCCACCCCGACGCAAGCAAGGGCGACGCGAAGCGCTTCCTTGTCGTGCAGGAGGCGTACCGCGTCCTGTCCGACCCGCTGCTGCGCCGCGAATGGGACGCCCGCCACGCACCCGGGCCGATCAGAGCCACGGCTGCGACCGGAAAGGCACCGACTAAGCGCCCTGAGCCCAAGGCCACCCGTCCAACCCGCGGGCCGAAAGCGCCCACACCGGCGACGACCACGAGCGGACCTGCCGGAGCGCGCCCGCGCTCGAATCGTTCCTACACCTGGTCGGCGAGTGAGGTGCCGTGGTGGGAGGATGGGCTGCGGCGCGAGGGCGCGAAGCGTCCGACACGTCGTCGCGCGCCGGGAGCCGCGCCTGGAGCCACGATTGGTGGCGCGACTGAGTCCGAGCCGGCGGAAGAGCGACCAGCCGCGCCCGATTTCGAGGTCTATAACCGCTCGAGCGGCGCGGCGTGGTCCATGGCCGCGCGCGCCTACTTTCGCAAGGGCGACGCCGATCTGCCGTCGCGCGGCGTCTTTCGCCACATTGGCGCGCAGCCGCTCACCGCAGGTAAAGCGCGCGCCGCTGCTGAGGCGGAGGCCCGCAATCGCGCGGCCACGGAAGACCGCGCTGGCGAGGGTCGTGGTGGCGACGTCCGTCCGGGGCGCGAGCGATGAGCGCCATTCGCTGTCGCATCGCACCATCGCCCACTGGGCCGCTGCACTTGGGTACCGCGCGGACGGCGCTGTTCAACTACCTCTTCGCCAAGAAGATGGGCGGCACGTTCATCCTGCGTCTCGAGGACACCGACGTCGCGCGTTCGACCGTCGCGTTCGAGCAGGACATCCTCGATGGCCTGCACTGGCTGGGCATCGATTGGGACGAGGGTCCTGAGGTCGCGGGCCAGCCAGCACGCGGGCCGTACGGCCCATATCGCCAGATGCAGCGGCTGGAGCATTACGCGGCCGCGGCAGACAAGTTGCTCGCCGCGGACAAGGCGTACTACTGCTACTGCACCAAGGAAGAGCTCGACGCCGATCGGCACGCCCAGGAGGCGGCTCATCAGCCGCCGCATTACGTCGGCCGTTGCGCGCATCTGAGCGCGGCCGTACAAGCCGCCAAGGTTGCGGCTGGTGTGAAGCCCGTTATCCGTTTCCGGGTCGGGCAGGAGCTCGTCAAGTTCGACGACATCGTCCGCGGCACCGTGGAGATCGACACCACCGCGCTCGGCGGCGACCTGATCATCGTCCGCTCCGACGGCACGCCGCTCTACCACTTCACAGTCGTCGTCGACGACGTCGAGATGGAGATCAGCCATGTGATCCGCGGCGAGGATCACCTGTCGAACACGCCCAAGCACATCCTGCTCTTCCGGGCGATGGGCGCCGACGTGCCGCAGTTCGCCCACCTGCCGCTCATCCTCAATCCCGACCGGACCAAGATGAGCAAGCGCAAGTCGCAGACGGCGGTCGCCGACTACCGCGCGCAGGGCTACATCCCAGAGGCGTTCGTCAACTTCCTGGCGCTGCTCGGCTGGGCGAGCGGCACAGAGGAGGAGATCTTTACGCTCGCCGAGCTGGGCGAGAGGTTCTCGCTCGACAAGGTCCATTCGGGCGGCGCGGTCTTCGATAAGGAGCGGCTCGAGTGGCTCAACGGCCAGTGGATTCGCAAGTTGTCCGACGACGAGCTGGTCGAACGCGCTCTGCCGTTCCTTAGCGCCGCGGTCGCTGCTCGGGGAGCGGCCGGCGAGGACGTTCGCGTTCCCACCGCCGACGACCTGGCGCCGCTGATGCCCATGGTGCGTGAGCGGATGGCGACGCTCTCTGGCGTCGGCGACATGCTCGACTTCCTGTTCGTCGACGACTTGCGCGTCGAACCGGAGATGCTCGTGCCCAAGAAGTGGGATCGCCCGACGACGCTCACCGCGCTCACCGCGGCGCGCGAGGTCGTCGCTGAGACGGGGAAGGTCAGTTACGAGGCCGAGGAGCTCGAGGCGCCGCTACGCCAACTGGCTGAGGAGCGCGGCTGGAAAGTGGGCGATCTCTTCATGGCAATCCGCGTCGCGATCACCGGCAAGACGGCGACGCCGCCGCTCTTCGACACCCTCGTGGCTCTCGGGTATGAGCGCTCTCTCGAGCGCCTCGACGCCGCGCGCGCAGCACTCCAGGCTTGATCCGCCACTTTTACTTTCATACAGCAGCGTGGCAACCGCTAAGCAACTGCGCAAACGACTTTCCTTGGCATTCTCGTGTCAGGCTGCCGCCTGATCATCCTTCATGACCACTGCGTGCGGGCGGACACGCCGCTGACCGGCGACAACTCGAGTAGCTGTCGCCACCCTGTCATCTGCCCAGAACGACACCGCCCGGATGGACCCGGTCGGCGTCCGCAGCCAACGGCGCATGGCTCTCCCATCAGCCGGAAAGGCCGCTCGCAGGGCGTGCCTGTGGTCGCCTGCGCGCCTGCGGTTCGTTGCGCTGTCGGCGAACACGACCCAAGCGCTGACATTGTTCGCATGCCAGCCACGTTCGGCCGCGATTTTGGCCGCATGCCGCAATCGGACATCCATTGTGCCAAGCAGATTCTCGAGTGAGACAAGTTCGGTCTTGAGCTCTACGACGAGCAGCGATCCGGTGGGTGGGTGGAAAGCGAGGATGTCGATCACCCCGCGCTCGCCGTACACGGCGAATGACACCTCTGGTGCGTGTACCCATCCCGGAAGGCCACCAAGGTAGCGCGCGAGCGACTCATGAAGTGCGGCGTGACCGGCGGTCAGGAGTCGCTCGATCTCCCCGTGTGGCAGCGTCACGGTTATCTCAGCGCGGATGCCGAGCGTCTCTGCGACGCGCCGAAAGGCCGGCACAGAGACCCGCTCGAGGTGGCCACGCTCAATCATCGAAACGACGCCTGCGGACACGTGCGCGCGCCGTCCGACATCAGCCTGGCGCCAACCCCGGCGAAGCCGGACGATCCTGAAAGCGGCGCCCACGCGCGCATCTATCACATTGCGAATCTAGGGCTCGCCACTTACCCTCTGCTTATCGGCCGTCCGCTCGAGAGTTAACAAACTAGTAACCCCACAAATCGCAAATGCCGGTTATCATGCCCTGCGTCATCAGGACATGATGTGAGGTGAGGAAATGATGGACCGGCAGGGTTTCCAGAACTGGCTCGACGGGTATGTCGAGGCTTGGAAGACATACGACCCCGACAAGATCGCCGCGCTATTCGCGGACGACGTCGTCTACAAGTACCACCCGGCTGACGTTGGCGACGACATTGTGGTGGGGCGCGCCGCCGTCGTCGCGAACTGGCTCGAGAATCAGGATGCCAAGGGGACCGTCGACGCCGAATACGAGCCGCTTGCCATAGATGGCGACACGTACGTCGCCCACGGTCGCAGCGACTATTTCGACGGGCCGGGCGGTCCGCTGCGCGACCAGTACTTCAACATGTACGTGTGCAAGTTCAACGATCGCAACGAGTGCACGAGCTTCACCGAGTACTGGATCCAGAACCGCGACTTCCGGCGCAAGGCCCGCCAGGAGCTGATCGCCAAGGTCAAGTCGGGCGAGGTCAGCGAGTAGGAATGGTCCGCACGGTTCTAGTCGTCGAGGACGAGGAGCCGCTGCGCGCCGAGTTGGCGTATCAGCTCGAGCAGGAGGGGTATCGCGTAGTCCAGGCGACCGACGGCGCTCAGGCGCTTGAGCGATTCCGGGCCGACAAGCCCGACCTGGTGCTGCTCGATGTGATGATCCCCGAGCTATCGGGGATCGAGCTCACGCGAATCATTCGGCGCGAGGCGGATACACCCATCGTGATGTTGACCGCGCGCGCGAGCGAGGTCGACAAGGTCGTCGGGCTGGAGCTGGGCGCCGACGACTACGTGACCAAGCCATTCAGCCTGCGCGAGCTGCTTGCCCGCATCAACGGCCTGCTGCGCAGGCACGAACGGGCAACCGACTCTGACGAGGAGGTCCGTGTGGGCAAGGTGACGGTCGATCTGGCCGGGCACCGACTCATGCACGGGACCGAGGTCCGGCCGATCAAGCCCAAGGCATTCGAGCTGCTGTCGTTCTTCGTGCGTCACCCGGGCCAGGTATTCAGTCGCGAACAGCTGCTGAGCGAGGTCTGGGGCTACGACTTTGCGGGCGAGACGCGTACCGTCGATGTGCATGTCCACTGGCTGCGGCGCCAGATCGAAGCCGATCCGCAGAACCCGGTAGTGCTGCAGACGGTACGCGGCGTGGGTTACGTTCTGCGGCGATGACTGACTGGGCGTCTCAGGCGGACCTTGCGGACGAGCTGGGCGTGGGCATCCTCGCCATTGGCGAAAACGATCGCGTGGCCGCCGCCAACGCGGCCGCCCATGCGCTGCTCCGCGCGCGACCGGAGAGCCTGCCTGGCAAGAGCCTGATCGAGGCATTCGTCGATCACCGGCTAGAGGAACTGATCCGCGCCGCGCGCGCGGGCCAGCCGACCCGAACCGATTACTCGCCACCCACCGATCGCGCGATCACGCTCGACGTTCGTGTTTGGCGCAGAGCGCATGAGTCCAACGTCACGGTGACCCTCGAGGACGCGTCCGAGTTGCGCCGGCTGCGCCGCATCCGCAGCGAATTCATCGACAACCTGTCGCACGAGTTGCGCACACCCCTGACGACGATGCGTCTGCTTGCCGAATCGCTGACCTTGGAGGCAAAGAGGACGGAGCTGCCGCAGCGCGTCGCTGACGGCATCAGCCGCATCGACCTGGAAACGTCGCGCCTCGTTCAGATGGTCGACGAGCTGCTCGACCTGGCGACGATCGAGGCGGGCGAGTCCCCCCTCAATCTCGCGCCCGTGGACATGGGCAACGTCGTTGACGAGACGCTCGAGCGTCTACGCGGCTACGCCGATCACCACCAGGTCAGCTTGCGCGCCGAATCGCCCGCGGACGTAAGCGACTGCACCGTGCCCGCCGACGCGGCTCGCATCGGCCAGATTCTGGTCAACGTGATTGATAACGCCATCCGCTACTCGCCTGCAGGTGGAGAGGTGGTCGTCAGCGCTCGCCCCACCGAGTCGGAAGTCATCATCGAGGTCAAAGATCAGGGCGAGGGAATAGACCACGCGGATCTCGAGCGAATCTTCGAGCGCTTCTACAAAGGTGATCGCGCCCGCTCCAGGGGCCGCGGCGGAACAGGACTCGGACTGGCAATCGCCAGGCACATCGCCGAGCGCCACGGTGGTCGGATGTGGGCGCGCAGCGAGCCCGGTCAGGGCGCGCAACTCTTCCTGGCGTTACCGCGCGCGATCTAGGTCGGCGGCGCGAGTGTTCCAGCGAGGACCAGCAGTCCCAAAGCGATGACGATCATGTTGCCCAGGATCGCGGTCGGAAGGCGCAGCCGATGCCCGGCGCCGCGACCCAACACGGCGCCAAACCCAGCGACGAGCGTTTGCCACGAAAGCGATGCGACGAATGCCGCGCCGGCGAACATCAATCGTTCGCCGAGGTCACCCAGGAATGGCAGGCCAACGGTTAGCGCGCCGAAGTAGATGACGGTCGCCGGGTTGAGCAGCGTGAGTCCCAGCACCGTCAGAAAAGTGCGGGCGTGCGGCCGATGCGCGGGCATGTGGGCGCCGGTGTCACGGTCGCGCGATTGCCACGCCGTCATGAGGCCGTAGACCCCGATCAGCACGAGGACGATGCCACCGACTACCCGCAGGGGGGCCACCAGCGGACCGATGAACGCTGCCACGCCTGCCCCGGCAAACGCAGCGATCGTGGCGTAGATGCCGTCTGCCGTTGCGGTGCCGGCGCCCGCCGCGAAACCCGCGCGGAAGCCGCTGGTCAGCGCGGTATGGATGATCAGTACCGCGATCGCGCCGACGGGGATGGCGATCGCGTAGCCGGCTACAGCACCGGCGAGTGCGGCTTCGAGCATTTAGCCGCGAAATGTAACAAGCGCGAACATAGTTCTTCGCAGCTGGTCCGCGGCCCGCTGCTACGCGCTTACCGGTCGGCCCCCGGCCTAGGCCGGATTCCGACCGGACGCTTTTAGTCGTCGGCTGGGTCGGGCACCAATTCAGGCGGCACGAGGTAGCGCAGGACCCCGCTGCCCGGTCCGAGCGGCAGAACAACATCGATGCGCGCCAGCGCGCCCTTGCGCATCGGCATCTCGGCGGCGCCGACGAGCGTCGCCAGCATCTCGCTGAAATCAGGATCGTGGCCGACGACCATGAGGCTCGTCCCGCCCACGCCGGCCATGATCGAGGTGAGCGCGTCGAGGTCGAACTCTTCGGCGAGTCGATCGTCGTTGGCCACGCCGACGCCGAGTGCGTCGCCGACGATATTGGCTGTTTGGCGCGCGCGCACCTTGGGGCTACTGACGATCGTGTCCGGGACAACGCCGCGGCCGGCGAGCAGCTTGCCGAGGCGCTTGGCCTGGTCCTTGCCGCGCGGGCTCAGCGGGCGCTCCGCGTCCTCGCCGGTCCATGTGGCTGCGTTGCCGGCATGCGCGTGGCGCAGCAGAAAGAGCGAAAAGTCGGTGATGTCTTCGGGGCCGTCCATCGGCGCCAGCCTACGCCCGCTATCTGTTCGCGTCGCTTATGAATTCGTCTACGCGGGCAGCGATTTCGTCCCGCACGCGGCGGAACACGACGAGCCGCTCCTCATCATCGCCGGTCGCGGCCGCCGGGTCATCAAATGCCCAGTGCACCTGGTGCGCGGCATTGGCGTAGTAGGGGCACGATTCCTTGGCGTCGTCGCACACCGTGATGGCATAGTCGAAGTGAGCGCCGCCCAGATCGAGCGTCGTCTTGCTGAGCTGGGCGCTGATGTCGATGCCCAGCTCGGCCATCGCCGTGATCGCGAGCGGTCGCAGCTGGGTCGCGACGTTGCCGGCGCTGAAAGCCTCGAATCGATCATCGGCGCGAGCGCGCAAGAGCCCCTCGGCCATTTGCGAGCGCGCGCTGTTGTGGACGCACAGGAACAGCACCCTCTGCCGCGCGGCTGGCGCCGCCATATTCACGGGTTGAGATCCTCGATATCGCCCGTCGCCTGGAAGACGACGTCCTCGGCAATATTGGTCACCCGGTCGCCGATGCGCTCGAGGTAGTGCGCGGCAAAGAGGATGCGCGTGCCCGGATCCACGTTCGCGGGATCGGCGCGCATCAGGTCGAGCACTTCGGCAAAGGTTGCGTGGTAGAGCGCATCCATCTCATCATCGCGCTTGGCCACGTCACGCGCCCCGTCCACGTCGAGATCCACCAGCGCGCGCAGCACGCCGCGTACCTGCTCGGCGGCGAGCTCGCCCATACGCGGCAGGCCGACGTATTTCTTGAGCGGCGCGTGCGGCGCGAGTTTGCGCGCCTGCTTAGCGACTGACGCCGCATGATCGCCCATGCGCTCAAGCTCGTAGTTGACGTGATCGAGGGCGAGCAGAAATCGCAGATCGCGCGCGACCGGAGCCTGGGTGGCAATGGCTGTGACGATGAGCGTAGCAACGTGACGCTGCGCCTCATTGATGCGCCCGTCACCCACGATCGCCGCGGTTGCCTTTTCGGCGTCGTGCTCGAGCAGCGCCTCGATGGCGACGCCAATCTGGGCCGCGACCAGGCTGCCCATGCGCAGCACCTCGTCCTTGATCTCGCTCATCTCGCGATCGAGCGTCTCGCGCTGGTGCTGGGCAGGTATCCGGAAAGCAGGGGTCGTCTGTGGTTGACCGGGTGCAAAACCGTCCGCTTCCGCCGCGTCGGCGGTGATTCGAATCTCCTCGTCCATCGCTGTCTCTCCTCCCTCTAGCCGAAGCGACCTGAGATGTAGTCCTCGGTCAGTCGCTCGCGCGGGTTGGTGAAGATCGTCCTGGTGTCGCCGATCTCGACCAGGTATCCGGCACGGTCATCACCCATGTTGAAGAACGCCGTGCGCTGGCTTACGCGCGATGCCTGTTGCATGTTGTGGGTCACGATGACGATCGTGTAGCGCTGGCGCAGATCGTCGATCAGCTCCTCGATGCGCAGCGTCGAGACAGGGTCGAGCGCAGATGCCGGCTCGTCCATCAGCAATACATCGGGCTGAGTCGCCAACGCCCGCGCGATGCACACCCGCTGCTGCTGGCCACCCGAGAGCGCGAGCGCTGACTTCCGTCGAAAGTCGTCCTTGATCTCGTCCCACAACGCGGCGCGCTTGAGCGAGTCCTCGACGATCTCATCGAGCTGTTGCTTGTTCTTGGTTCCCTGGCGACGCGGGCCGTACGCGACGTTGTCGTAGATCGTCATCGGGAATGGGTTGGGTCGCTGGAACACGAGGCCCACGCGCCGGCGCACGTCGGCCGGGACCACGTCGCGGCCGTTAAGGTCAGCGCCGTCCATCAGGATCTGGCCCTCGACGCGGGCAACCGGGATGAGATCGTTCATGCGGTTGATGCAGCGCAGAATGCTCGTCTTGCCACAGCCCGACGGCCCGATGAATGCGGTCACTGCGTTCTGGGGGATGTCGAGGTTCACGTCGCGCACGGCGCGCTTGGTGCCGTAGTACACGTTCAAATCGCGCAGCGCGATCTTCGTTTCCGTCTCGTCGCCCGGCTGCGTCCGGCTGGGTTCCACTGCGATGCGGATCATCGGCCGTTCGATTGTGGACATCTAGCTCGAGGCCCCTGATACGCGTCGCTGGAGCACGCGGCCCAGGCCCCGAGCGCCAAGGTTGAAGACGAGCACGGCGATGACGAGGATCGCCGACGAAGAATCCGCGATCTGGCGCACGAAGTCGCCCAGACCCTCTGAGTTGAGTTTCCAGATGTAGACCGACAGCGTTGTCGCTGAATGGAACGGACTCCAGGGCGACGCTGGGTCGGCCAGGTTGAGGTTGGCGAAGTCGTAGTGCGACGGCGTCGACAGCCCGGCCGTGAAGATGAGCGCTGCGGCCTCGCCGAAGATGCGCCCGGACGTAAGGACAATGCCAGTAACGATGCCCGGGATGGCCAGCGGCAGCACGACGTTGCGGATGGTCTGCCAACGCGTGGCGCCAAGGGCGAGACTGGCGTCGCGCTCACCGCTCGGCACGGCGCGCAGCGCCTGCTCCGACAGTCGGGTCATCAGCGGCAGGTTGAACACCGCGAGCGCTAACGCGCCCGACAGCGCGCTGAAGTTCCAGTGAAAGGCGACCACGAAGAAAGCGAGACCGAACAGGCCGACCACGATGGACGGCACCGAGCTGATCAGCTCCTGTGAGAGGCGAATGATGTTGGCCAGGCGGCCCGGCCCGGCGTACTCAGCCATGTAGATGCCGCCGACCAGGCCGAGCGGCACGGTGATGAGCATGGTCAGCACGAGGATGTAGAAGGAATTCCACAGGACCGGGCCGACGCCGCCCACCTCACTGCGGCTGGGGTCCGAAGTCAGGAAGTCGAGCGACAGTGTGCCCACGGAGGCGAGCAGGAAATGGATGATGATCGCGCCCAGGATCCCGACCACGAACACGGCGATCGACCACAGGATGATCGTCGCGATGCGATCCGCGAGCAAAGAGCGGCCAATACGCGATGTCATGCGCCGATCTCCCGGCCGCGCGTCAGCCATCTGACGAGCGACACGAAGGCGAACGAGATCGCCAGCAGCACCAGGCCCATCAGCCACAGTGCCTCGTTCCACGGTTCGCCCGTAACGGTGTTGCCCATGTCGAGCGTGATCTGGCTCGTCAGCGTCGTCATCGGATCAGCCAGTCCAGTGGGCATCAACGGCCGGTTGCCGATCACCATCTGAACCGCCAGGGCCTCACCCGCAGCACGCATCATGCCCAGCACAACGGCCGTGACCAGGCCCGTCAGCGCCGCGGGCAGGACGACGTGGCGGATGGTCTGCCAGCGCGTCGTGCCCAGCGCGAGCGAGCCGCCACGCAATTCCGCCGGCACAGCCTTGATCGTGTCGTAGGCGATCGTGGTGACAGTAGGCAGGATCATCATCGCCAGCACCAACGCCCCGGCGAAGAGGCTGAAGCCAAATTTGAAGCCCGCCCAGCCCAGGTTCTGACGCAGGAACGGCACCAGGATCGTGATGCCCAGCCAGCCCCACACGACGCTGGGAATACCGACGAACACTTCCATCGCCGGCTGCACGATGCGCCGTGCCCAGTCGGGCGCGATCTCGGCCATGAAGATGGCCAGACCGACCGACAGCGGGGTTGCGATCAATGCAGCAAGCACCGTCACGCCCGCGGTGCCGACGACGAACGGCAAAATGCCAAACGCCTGCGGATCGGCGAGCGGCTCCCAACGCGTGCTGAGCAGGTTCTCGAGCGGGATATGCGAATGCAGGAAGACCTGGATGCCGTTCCAGGTAATGAAGCCGAGCAGGATGGCCACGAGCAGGACAACGATTGCGGCCGCGGCGAAGGTCAGCCGCCGCGGCAGATCGATCCGCTCAGCCCACGACAGGCCGCGCCGCACCTGAGCGGGCGAGTTACCGGCAAAAGAAGTCACGAGTCATCCTGCTGGCTAACGAGAACCCGGGCCGGTAGTCCGGCCCGGGGCTCGCGGGGGAGGAACCTGCGAACGTCCGGGGACGCCGCAGTAGGTTACTGCTGGTTGTCCTAGGGCCCGACGTCGATGTTGGTGACCATCACCCAGCCCTGCTTGGCGACCTGGTGATCGACCAGCGTGGCTGCAACCGGTGTCTCGAGCTTCTCGCCGGCTGAAACGTCCGAGTCGCCGATCTGGAAAGCGCCCGCGGCGACCTGCGACAGGCCAGTGCCGGAACCGCCACCCTGGACATCGACGTGCGAGTTAGGACATGCCGCCTGGTACTCGTCACGCGCCGCCTCGACGAGTGGCTGGAGCGCAGTCGAGCCACCGATCGTGATGGTGCCATCGACGCACGCGGGCGCGGCATCGACCGGGCTGGTCACGGCCGGGGCATAGAACTTGCTCGGCAGCAGCTCGGTCTGAACGTGCTTGCCCATGATGAAGTCGAGGAACGCCTTGGTCAGGCCGGTCGCCTCACCGAGGGTGTACATGTGACCGATCGCATTCAGCTTGTATGTGCCGCTTACCATGTTCTCGACGGTCGCATCAATGCCATCAAGCTGGAGAGCATTCAGATCGGCCTTGTTCGACTGGTAGTAGGCGAAGCCAATGACGCTGGTCGAGCCAGGGGTGCTCTGAATGGCCGTGGTGACGGCGCCGTTCGAGTCCTCGGTCAGTGCCTGGCCGGACGCTTCCGTGGCGCCACCCAGGACAATCTTGCGGAATGTCGCCCGCGTGCCCGACGAGTCGGGGCGGATGATAAGGACGATATCCTCGGCTGGACCGCCGAAGTCGCTCCAATTGGTCTTGGCGCCGGTCCAGAGGGCGATGGCATCAGCCGTGCTGAGGTTGGTCACGCCTGCGCCCGCGGGGCCAGACGGTGCGGGAGTCGGCGTGGCACTGCTACCGCCGGCGCAGCCCGTGACCAGGGCGGCCGCGGCCAGCGCGGACACGGCGAACAACTTTGTTGTGGACTTCAACTTGTGTGGATCTCCTTGCTACTTCCCCAATAGCAACGAGTTTTCCTGCCAAGCGTGAACGTCCGATTGGTTAACTGTTAACGCTCTGTAAACAGACCCGACGCTTCCTGCCAGATGGGCGCGAATTCCCCGCGTAGGCGCGTGATCGCATCGTGCTGCGCGGTCACGTACGACCTGATCGCGCCTTTTGTCGTGAGCCGCGCATGCGGATGGGCGGCGAGCCACGACTCAGCCTCGTTGGCGGCAACGGCCGCATCGTTCATCGCGCCCAGGCAATCCTGGATGCGCACCAGATTGGCGATGGCGGCCGTGGCGGCGCTTTCGCCGATCTGTTCGCGCAGCTGCTCGACTGAGTAGCGCAGGCGGCGCGAGCCAATGCGCAGCGTGTGCCATGCCTCATCGTCGCCGTTCGCGAACACAGCGGTAGCGGCGGCGCGGATCGCATCTGCGCCACCGATCAGCTCCGTCGTGGCGGCTTGCGCCATCGTCGTTGGTGAGGCCCCGTTATCTAGCCCGGCCCCAGGAGCAGAGGTGAAGTCCAGGTAATCCGCGACGAACTTCTCATACGTCGAGTCGTACAGAAGCGTCATCAACCGCGCGTGCGCAAGTGCGCGGCGTTGGCGCCACGCTTCGGCGAGCGGCGCCAGCGCCTCATCGTCCGGAAGACCAGCGAGCAGCACGTCCAGGTCGCGCACCTCGCCCAGGGCATCGGCCACGCGGCGCAGCTCGGCGACGTACCTACGTCGGGAGCGCTTCTGGTACGCATCGCCAAAGACCCGCCACGCAGCGCGCATGCGCCGCGTCGCCACGCGCATCTGCTTGATCGCCAGGGGATCGCCCGTGCGCGCCGCTGACTCACGCTCGAGCATGCGCAGCAGCTGGCGGCGCAAAACGAGGCGACCGGCGGCAGCCATCGTGTCGGTCGGCTGGATCTTCTCTGCGGCCGCGACCATCGAGAGGGCGATGGCCAGCTTGGAGCGCGGCTCAGCGACGCCGATGCTCGCGGCCGTGATCTCGTCGGCCAAGCCGCGCAACACGGTCTCATCGCCACTGCGCAACTCGATCTCGAGCTGCCTGAGCGACCCGACCAGGCGGCCCGCTGCCCATACGTCGCCTTCGTCCATCGAGGCCACGACCAGCGCCCCGTCTACGGCGGCCTCAACTTCATGGCGCTCCTGCTCAACGCGGAAGCGTTCGATCAGCCGCCGTGCGCCCACAACTTCGAGAACGCGGGTCCGTGCGTCGCTTTCCGGCCACTTCACCGGATCAAGTGCTCGCGCGGCAGGCGCCTCGAGTTCCTCGCGTCGGTGCAGCCCGCCGACCACCTCGATGTCGGACTTGACGGTGATCAGCGTCTGCCGGCCCATCTGGCGAAGTCGGGCGCCGTAGCCAGCGACAGAAAGCGCGAGGTCGGCCGTATCGAAGTACCGATCGATGATCTGGATCGTCTGCCAGGGCTCGGAAATGCCCAGTCGGTGGTCCATCCACGCCCGGGCCGCAGCCGGGTCCTCGACGATAAATTTGAGCTCGAGCTCCTCGCTCACCCCGCGCCGGCGGATGCCTGGGCGAGCGCCATCAGCATTTCGAACGTGTCGCGCTGACCCGGCGCTTGACGCACGTCCTCTACGCGCCGCCATGTGTCATTCGAATCGAGCTGCCACGCCCGGCGGTCGTCGCTGAGCATGACCTCGATGATCTGGCGCAGGCGCGCCTGGCTTTCGGCGTCCGTGATCGGCGTGATCGCCTCGACGCGCCGGTCGAGGTTGCGCTCCATCACGTCAGCCGAGCCAATGAAAAACTTTTCGCGCTCGCCGCGGCCGAAGACAAAGATGCGCGAGTGCTCCAGGAGCGGCCCGACGACCGAGCGCACTCGCACCGTCTCGGAAAAGCCGTCGACGCCCGGCCGCACGGCGCACATGCCGCGGACGATGAGGTCGATCGAGACGCCCGCCTGACTGGCCTTGTACAACGTCGCGATGATGGCCGGATCGACCATCGCGTTGAGCTTGAAGACGATCCGCCCGTCGCCGTGCGTCCGCTGTCGCTCGGCCTCGGCCTCGATCAGGTCGGTCAGCCAGGTGCGCAAGGCGGACGGCGCAACGATGAGTTTGCGATAGCGCGTCTGGCGTGAGTGGCCAGTTAGCAGGTTGAAGAGCTCGGTCACGTCGGCACCAAGCTCAGGGTCGGCGGTCAGCAGACCCAGGTCGACATAGCCGCGCGCGGTCTTGGAGTTGTAGTTGCCCGTACCGATGTGGACGTAGCGGCGCAGGCCGCGGCCCTCGCGCCGGACCACGAGTGCGACCTTGGTGTGCGTCTTCAGCCCGACCAGGCCGTACGAAACGTGTGCCCCGGCGCGTTCCAGCGCGCGTGCCCAGACGATGTTCGCCTGCTCGTCGAAGCGCGCCTTGATCTCGACCAGGACCACGACCTGCTTGCCCGCCTCGGCGGCGCGGATAAGCGCGCGCACGATGGGCGAGTCGCCGCTGGTGCGGTACAGCGTCTGCTTGATGGTGAGGACGTCAGGGTCCTCGGCCGCCTGCTCGATGAACCTCTGGACTGATGCGACGAACGACTCGTACGGATGATTTACGAGGAGGTCGCCGGCACGGACCGCGCCGAAAACATCGATTTCGTCATCGGGGTCGGGTGGCACCAGGCGCGGCGGGATGACCGGCTGCCACGGTGCCAGGTGCAGGTCCGGGACATCGAGCTCAGCGATCGCGCCAAGCGCGGTCAGATCGAGCACGCCGCTAATCTCATATACGTCGGCGGCGTCGATGCCCAGGCCGCGCATGAGCAATTGCCGCGTGGCGTGAGGCATGGTGCGTTCGATCTCGAGCCGCACGACCTTGCCGAAGCGCCGCTTGCGCAGCTCCTCTTCGATGGCCATGAGCAGGTCGGGCGCCTCTTCTTCTTCGAGCGCGATATCAGCGTTGCGCGTCACCCGGAATAGATGGTGCTCGACGATTTCCATGCCCGGGAACAGCGCATCGAGGTTCGCGGCGATGACCTGTTCAATCAGCACGTAGGTGTTCGTGCCCACTTCCATGAGCCGCGGCAAGATCGGCGGGACCTTGATGCGCGCGAACAGGCGCTCCCCAGTGCTGGGGTCGCGCACGGTCACTGCGAGTGACAGCGACAGGTCACTGATGTACGGGAACGGGTGGCCGGGATCGACCGCGAGCGGCGTGAGGACGGGGAAAATCTCGTCGAAGAAGCGCGTCCGGAGCTCGTGGTGGCGCTCTTCGCGTTCGGCATAGCTGACGATGCGAATGTCTTCTTCGGCGAGCTCGTCACGGACGCGCGCGTACGTCTCCGAGTGGCGCGCCACCATGGGCAGGAGACGGGTCCGTACCGCGTCGAGCGTGTCCGCGGCACTCATGCCGTCGGGCGTGGGCGCCGACCTACCGGCCGCGACCTGCTGCTTCAGCCCGGCGACGCGGACCTGGAAGAACTCATCGAGGTTCGTGGCGAAGATCGCCAGGAAGCGCACGCGCTCAAGCAGTGGGTTGCGCTCGTCGATCGCCTCATGCAGCACCCGATCGTTGAACTCAAGCCACGACAGCTCACGGTTGATGTACGGCATGCGCGACTGGGCGGCCGCTCGTCGTGCGCGGCCTGAACCGGCCGTCCGAGGGTTTGGGGCACGCTCGGTCGGCGCCTGGTCGCGCTCAGGGCGAACGGCGGTCATAAGCAGGCCAGTCTAGCAACGGTGCCCATCACGCTTGATCGTGGTGCATCCGAGCACCACCCGACCAGCACCCGAAGGTACCGAGAAACGGCCGGTAGCCTGCCGCGCTCAGCCCAGGCGGCGCGCTCCGGAATGGTCGCCGTGCGCCGCGTGCTCCTTGTCGCGCCGCTCGCTATCGACCGGGCAGGGACACTCGTCGCGCAGTCGGGCGAATGTGTAGAAGCCGGTGTGGTGGCCATCCGCCCAGGTCGGCTGGAGCGCATACGTCCCGACCAGGGCAAGGTCGGTCAGCTGCATCTGGATCGGCGTCAGCTGCGGATTCGAGTCGAGCCAGCCCGGGATACCTGCCTCGCCGCGACAGTACGCACATGGGCATAGCCAGCGCAGCGTCTCGAAGCCGTAGGTCGTGATGTGGCCGTCGGGCCACTCGAGCTCGAGGGTTTGTGCTGCTCGGTCGGCGTGGACGCGCACCGGCGCCACGTACTCGCGCCCGGTAACGAATGAAGACATGTAAAGAACGGTAGCCGAAGGTGCGGCCGAGGCGCGAAACTGACGCAGGTGGCCAAGCGACGTCAGCAGCAGATCAGCGCGGCGATTGACGTCGGCAGCAATAGTGTCCATTTGTTGGTCGCGCAACTGGGCGCCGCCCAGACCCTGGCTCGGCGCGGCCTGACAATTGTTGACGACCGCAGCCAGTTGCTCGGCCTGGGCGAGGTGGTCGATCGCGAGGCGCGCATCCCGTTCGAGCAGCGCGGCCAGCTCTTGACGCGCATCGCCGAGTACCTGCTGGTGGCGCGCAAGATGGGCGCCAAGCAGCTCACCTTGATTGGGACGGACCCGTTCAGGCGAGCCGCGAACGGTGCCGACGTCGCGCTCGACGTTGGCGCGGTCACGGGCATCGCCCTGCACGTGATCAGCGTGCGCACGGAAGCTCTGCTTACCTTCGTTGGCGTGACCGGTGGCGTTGCGCCGGCTGAGCCTCTCGTGGTCGTCGACGTGGGCGGCGGCTCAACCGAGGTGAGCATCTACACCACAGACGCGCCCATAGCCCTGCTGCCCGTTGCCATCGGCTCAGCGCGGCTGACGCGCGGCATCGTTGCGCACGATCCGCCGACTGCCGCCGAGTTGGACAAGCTCCATGCGGCCGCACAAGCCAGCGCGCGCGAGCTGCCCGAGATGCGCTGGCCCGCAAGCGCTGCGCCGCGGGCGATCTTCGTGGGCGGTACGGCGACAAATCTCGCGCGCCTGGGCCGGCTGTCGCGCGCTGCACTTAAAGAGGACCGGCGCACTTTGGCCAAGATGACGAGCGCCCAGGTGGTCGAGCATTTCTCCGTGCGGCCGCAGCGAGCGCGGCAGCTGGCTGCCGGGGCGGCCATCGTGGACGCGGTCCTGGAGCGACTGGGACTGGACGGGGCGACAACGGCTGAGACCAGCCTGCGCGATGGCGCGATCATCGCTGCGGCGCGGTTCGGGGACATGTGGCCCGATCGGTTGACGGAACTACTAGGGCCGAACGGCTAGGACCGGCCCTCGGCCTCGTCGAGCCACTTCCGCAACGGCCGCAGCGCCCCCTTTTCCGGAAAGTGGCGCCGATGACGGCCCTCGGCCATCGTTTGTATGAGCCCCGCGTCACGCAGCACGGCGAGGTGCTTCATCACGCCCCAGCGGGTCATCTCGTCGGTGCGCTGTGCAAGCTGGGCAGTGCTCAATCCTGGCTGACCGCTCACCAGCCGCAGCAGTTGGCGCCTGGTTGGGTCGGCCAAGGCTCTCAGGACATCATCAAGATCGGCCATCGCAGGCAAGAATAAGTGACTCACAGGTCACATGACAACAGGTAATCCGCCGCCATTGCGTCCGGCGAGCGCGGTTGTACCATCACCAGCGTGAACAAAGTTCTCGAAGCACCTCCGTCCGGCTCGCCGCAACGTCAGGCGAGCGCCCTGGTGCGTGCCTGGGTCGGCCGCGGCGAAGGCATCGAGTCGATGGTCGAGCGTGTGGGCGGTGTCGACCAGGTGGGCGTGGAGGAGCGCGTCGACTCGCTGAAGAAGCGTTCCATCAAGCGCGAATCGAAGGTGTGGGCGCTTGAGCTCGCGATCCGGATGATGGATCTCACGACGCTCGAGGGCAAAGACACCGAAGGCAAGATCCGCGCCCTGTGCGCCAAGGGGATGCATCCCGACCCGTCCGACCCGACCATCCCCAGCGTCGCCGCGATCTGCATCTACCCCGCCCACATCGCGATCGCCAAGGACGCACTGAAGGGCTCGACGGTGAAGGTGGCAGCGGTCGCGACGGGCTTTCCCGCCGGTCAGACGTATAGGGACGTCAAGTTGCTCGAGACGCGCCAAGCCGCCGAAGCCGGTGCTGACGAGATCGACATGGTCATTGACCGTGGCGCGTTCCTCGAAGGCCACTACCGCGACGTTTTCGACGAGATCGTCGCGGTCAAGGAAGCGTGCGGGGATGCTCACCTGAAGGTCATCCTCGAGACCGGTGAGCTCGAGACGTACGACAACGTGCGCCGGGCGTCGATCCTCGCAATGGCGGCGGGCGCCGATTTCATCAAGACCAGCACCGGCAAGGTGACGCCGGCGGCGACGTTGCCCGTGACCCTGGTCATGCTCGAAGCGATCCGCGACTTCCATCGCAAGACCGGCCGCATCGTCGGCATGAAACCCGCCGGCGGCATCAAGACCGCCAAAGAGGCAATCAGCTATCTCGTCGTCCTCTACGAAACCCTCGGCCCAAGATGGATGACGCCTGACCTGTTCCGATTTGGCGCGAGCAGCCTGCTCAACGATGTGCTGATGCAGATCAGAAAAGAGCGCACCGGCCGCTACCAGGGACCCGACTACTTCACGATCGACTGACGCCCGTGGCACGTCCCTTGACCAGGCGCGAGTTCGTGGTCGGAGCGACGGCTGTGCTCGGATCACTCGCCCTCGGCTGCTCGCCGACCCAGCTGGTCACGCCGCGACCCACAGTTCGGCCGACGACCAGCCCACCAACCCCGACGAACCCGCCCAGCCCGACGCCATCCTCCAGTCCGGTCCCGCTGCGCGTGCGCGCTGCGCAGATGCTGGTCGCGGGGTTTCCCGGCAAGACGGTCGGCGACAGCGATCCGATCATCCGCGCGATTCGCGACGACGGTCTGGGCGGCGTCATCTTGTTCGCGCGCAACATCGAGTCCCCCGATCAGCTGGCCCAACTGACCGCAACGTTGCGCGCCGCGGCCGGTGCGCGGACGCTGCTCATCGCGGTCGACCAAGAGGGTGGCGCGGTGGCCCGCCTCAATCCGGACAACAGTTTTCCGGCCACGCCGACAGCCGCCAAGGTCGGCCGCCGCAACGATCCGATCTACGCCCACTCGGTCGGATCGGACATTGGCAAGATGCTCGCGCGCGCGGGCATCAACCTAAATCTGGCACCCGTGGTCGACCTCAACGTCAACCCGTCCAATCCATCGATCGGGGCTCTTGATCGGAGCTTCTCGGCCGATCCCACCGTCGTTGTGGCAATGGCTGGCGAGGTGGTCGCCGGCCAGCGCGAACATGGCGTGTTGACCACCCTCAAGCATTTTCCCGGCCTGGGCAGCGCGACCGGCGACACCGATCGGGAATTCGTTGACATAACGGCCACTTGGACCGACCTCGAATTGGAGCCGTTCCGCCAGCTTGTTGCCGCAGGAAGCGCTGACCTCGTGATGGTTGGCAACGCGTTCAACGGCCAGCTTGATTTGCGTAACCCGGCATCGTTATCCGCGCCCACGCACAACCTGTTGCGGGACGATGTTGGCTGGGACGGCGTCGTCATCACTGACGACCTGATGGCTGGAGCTGTTGCCAACAACTACTCGCAGGACGAGGCCCTCCGGCGTGCAATCCGTGCCGGCAATGATCTGCTGTTGCTCGCCAACACCTCCGCAAACGCAGGTGATGTGGTGCAGGCCGCGCTGGACGCCATCGAGCGCCTCGTCGCGCAGGGTCAGGTCGACGAAGGACAGATCAACGAGGCCAACGCACGGATTGGCCGACTGAACGTCTAAATCAGTGCTGGGTCAGCCACGTGAATTGGTCGCCCGGATCGGACGCGGACAGCCGGCGAAGGTCGGCCCCGTCGATCGACGCTAAATACAAGCCGGATCGATCGGGGTTCCCGCCGACCAGAATGCTGAATGCGACAAATTGTCCGTCAGGAGAGAACTGCGGACCCGAGAGACAACACTCCGGCTGCCTCAAGACCACGTGATCGTCCGTGCCATCGACCCGCATGACATGGATTTGGTAATCGGTAAATGGGGGCGGTCCCGGCTCCCTGGCATACGCACCGTGCACTCCGTCAGGTGAAAACACGACGCCAGGCATGGCTTCGGTGGGCGGTGCTACCTCCGTGCCGTCGACCAAGACAACGCGCGTCGCATAGGCCGACGGATCGTCCAGGAGAGGGCTGAGGAACGTCAGCCGCGTTCCGTCGCGGGACCAAGCGACGGCCCACTGCTGTCCCGAGCCGGTGATTACGGTGGTCGCGCGCCCCGACGCCAGATCGATGAGCTGCAACTCGGAGTCCCGTGGCCCAGTGACTGAGGGAGCGCTCGTCAAGGCCAGGACTGCGATCGACATTCCGTCGGGCGAGAACGCAGCTTCATAAGCCCAGCTCGTTGTTCCTGCGAGCGCGATGTCGCGTGGCGGGTCGCCGGTCAGACTGACCACTTCAACGCCTGCGCCTTGCCGCGCGACCACGAGTAGCCGCCCGTCACCAGAGATCGAAAAGTCAGGGCAGAAGCCGCGGTCGCATTTCTCAATCAGATGGACAGCCCCCGTCACGACGTCAGCGGCCCAAATGCCGGTCGCGTCCAACTGCTCCGTCGACGGCCCGGATGAACAACCTCCGCAAATCCGACTCACGGCATACAACACAGTCGCGCCATCAGGGGTGCCGATGACGTTGCCGTACGACAGGTAGTAGTTTTTGGAACACCCCGAGCCCGCCCGGCCTAACTCGCGTGACCCGCCGGTTTGAGGGTCCGTCAGAGTCAGCGCACAGGAATTCGAGCCACCGGTAGCGATCTCGCCGTTGTGTGGCGGCGCAGTCTGGAAGTGGGCCGCAAAGAACGCCGCCGCAGCCGTTCCCAAGATGAGAAACGCAATAACCATCGTGGACCGTCGCGTGCCACGATCGAGCACGCGCCAACGCGCACGCGGCTGGTCCATGACGCTCGTGCGACGCAGGATGTCCCGCAGTAGCAGGGCGTCGGGTGTGGTCGCTCGATCGGCCAATGCCGAACGCAGCAGGTCGTCGGTCAGGTGGACGTGCGCGTGACTCATCGGTCGTTCCCCAATGCTTTCTCGAGCGCGCGACGCGCTTGGTGCAGCCGCCATTTCGCCGTTCCAACTGGTACGCCTAGCCGGCGCGCAACCTCCGCCACCGGCAGACCCTCCACGTGATGCAGAACGAGCATGGCCCGGTCGTTGACGCTGAGCCGATCGAGGGCCGCGCTAACCGCGAGTCGTTCAGCAGTACGCTCATCGCCGGCCGGGACGGTCAGGGGCTGCGAATCGAGCGCGATCTCACGCACGCGATGCCGACGTCTCTGGATGTCACGGCAACTGTTGATCAAAAGCCGGTGCAGCCACGCGTCGAACTTCTCGACATCACGCAGCCGCGGCAGGTTGCGCCAAGCTGCGACGAACGCTTCCTGGGTCGCGTCGCGCGCGTCCGCCTCATTTCCCAAGACGGCGGACGCTGTCCGGAATGCGCGTTCGAGCTTCATTTCGACCAGCCGACCGAACGCGTCGTGGTTGCCCTCGCGCGCGAGTTCGATCAGCCCTGACCCCGAATCAGCGCGCGGCGCGCCGATTTCATGGACCTCATCAACCGTTCGTCGAGTGCTCACCACATACCAGAGACGCGTGTCGCGGGCATTCGGTTGGGATTGCCCGGGTGGATTGGCCGTGCGCCGCTGATTACGGAGCCTCGGCCCTAGTCGGAGCGCAGCCGCGAGTACACGTACAGGCCGTGGTGCGCTCCGGCGCGGAACTGGCTGCCGCGCATTTCGCCATCGCGCGTGAAGCCGGCCTTCTCGAGCGAGCGTTGCTCGGCGATGTTCTCGACATCGGTTGAGGCCTCGACCCGGTTGACTTCGCTCGACGCAAACAACCAGTCAGCGAGCAGCCGCTGCGCGTCCGCGCCGTAGCCCTTGCCACGCATCTGGGGCAACAGCTCGATGCCGATGTTGAAGCATTGCGACTCTGGATTTGGGCCGTAACCTACCGCGTGCCAACTGAGCGAACCGACCGGCGCGCTGTCCTCGAGCCGCTCGCATATGAGCGTGCCCCGGCGCTCGTCGCGCAACCCTTGGCCCGCCGCGAGGACGTCGCGCGGCGTAGGTTTTGACGGCTGGCCTAGATCGTTGAAGCTGCCGGGCTCCTTTGTTGTGCGCCACTCATCAAGCATGTCGCCGTCGGCCAGGGCGACGTCGCGCAGGCGCACGTACTTGCCGCTCACCGGCAGTTTGCCACTCGCGGTTGAGGTGCGGGCGGGCCCAGATGATGGCGCCGCAGGCGGATCGTCGCGGAGGCGCGAGTAGTAGGCGAGATCGTGGTACGAACCGGCGCGGAACTGGGCGCGGCGCATGATCCCTTCGAAGGCGTAGCCCGCCTTCTCGAGCGCGCGTTGTTCGGGCTTGTTGTCGACGTCGGTCGAGGCCTCGACGCGATTGAGCGAAGTCGCTGCGAACAGGTAATCCGCGACAAGCCGCTGGGCTTCCACGCCCAGTCCCTGGCCGCGCGCCGACGCGATCAGCTCGATCCCGATCTGCCACGCGTCCGAAGTCGGGGAGGGGCCATAGACCATGACCCGCCGCCAGCCCGTGGTGCCAATCGGCGCGCCATCAGCGATGCGCTCGATGATGACCATCCCGTTCCGGTCGTTGCGGAAAGGGCCGCGCGCCAGTGCGTCTTTGTCCGTAGGCGGGCGCGGGCCGAAGTCATTGAACGTGCCGGGCTCGACCTCCTGGTTCCATGCATCGAGCAGGTCCGCGTCGTCCGGGCGCAGATCGCGCAGGCGCACACGTTCGCCCGCAAATGGCAGGAGATTGGGAACAGCCGACTGATCGCTCACGGACTGCCGAAGGCTAGCGCCTGGTTGCCGTCGGTCCCCATCACCAATGCGACAGCCACCGCGACATCGCCGCGTGCCACGGCCGCCGCGCAGCGCGCGATTGGATCAGGTTCGTCATACACCGCCACTACGCCATCGGCGAACCTGCCCAGGCCCATTGTTACGGCGAGCTCGGCGCGCTCGCGCGCAAGCGCGCCAGTTGCCCATACCGCAATCAGCCCGACGTCGCGCGCCTTGAGGCCCTTGGCCGCGAGCGCACGTCTGACTGCGCGCGCTGGCTCGAGTTCAGCGGGAGGTCGACGTGACTCCTTGGTCACTTCGCCTTGGGCGGCAGATCTGTGCCCAGCCAAGCCAGGGCCACGTCCACCAGCTCAGTCACAGGCCGGCCGTCCAGCCCGGGCAGGGTCGCCCATTCGGCTCGGTCCGTTGACTCTTCGACCTCATCACGCAGAGTGCCGCCAGTGACCGTCGCGAGGTAGACGATGCGCACTCCGTGCCACGCGCGCAGACGGTCACGTGTCTTGTTCTCGCCCGCGCTCGAGTTCACGAACGCGAGATCGTCGATGCGACCTTGCAGACCACTCTCCTCGGCGAGTTCGCGCCGCGCGGCGTCAGCTGGATCCTCGCCGAAGTCGACGCCGCCGCCGGGCAGCGTCCAGATTCCGGCCGCGGGGTAACCCGGCGCAATGCGCACTAGTAGCAGCCGGCCCGTATCAACACACAGGGTGTATGCGGCCAGCCTGGTCCGCGGCACGTCGCTCACACTCGTAGCCTATCGGTGAACCTCGTTCATCAACAAGTGACCATATAGTCACCTGGTCGTGCTGGCAGACGCTCAGGCACCGGTGTAGGCTTGAGTCGTGGCGACAAGGAAGACCGGCGCAAGCTCAACGCGCGCGCTGATCGAAGGCGGTAAGTCAGCCGATGTCGGGCGCGGCACTCCTGCGCCCTCATCGTGGAGCCTGGGCGACGGCCAGCACATCCCGTGGGAGTACGCGCCCGCGCCCGAATCGCGCGATGTCGTTCAACTGAAGAGCCGCTACGGCCTGTTCATCGGCGGCAAGGAAGTTGCGCCGCGCGGCGGCCAATGGTTCACGACCGTCGATCCCGCGACTGAGGAGCCGATCGCTGAGATCGCGCGCGCCACCGTTAAGGACGTCGACCAGGCGGTGGGCGCCGCGCGGAAGGCTTTCCGGCGCGACTGGAGCACGCTGCCCGGCCGCGAACGCGCAAAGTACCTTTTCCGTATCGCGCGCATCCTGCAGGAGCGCAGTCGCGAGTTCGCCGTGCTCGAGTCGCTCGACGGCGGCAAGCCAATCAAGGAGTCGCGCGACGTCGACGTGCCGCTCGCGGCGGCGCACTTCTGGTATTACGCCGGCTGGGCGGACAAGCTCGAGTACGCATTCCCCAACCGCGATCCGCAGCCGCTCGGCGTCTGTGCGCAGGTCATTCCGTGGAACTTCCCGCTGTTGATGCTCGCCTGGAAGATCGCGCCCGCCCTTGCGGCAGGCAACACGGTCGTCCTCAAGCCGGCCAGTTCCACGCCAATGAGCGCGCTCTTCTTCGCCGACGTGTGCCGCCAGGCCGACTTGCCGCCGGGCGTGGTCAACATCATCACCGGCCCCGGCGAGATCGGCCTCGCGCTCGTCAAGCATCCTGACGTCGACAAGGTCGCGTTCACAGGATCCACGATGGTCGGCAAGGAGATTGGCCGCGCGCTCGCTGGCACCAACAAGGCGTTGACCCTGGAGCTCGGCGGCAAGGCCGCGAACATCATCTTCGACGACGCGCCAATGGACCAGGCGATCGAGGGCGTTATCAACGGCATCTATTTCAACCAGGGCGAGGTCTGCTGTGCGGGTAGTCGGTTATTCGTGCAGGAGTCGATCGTCGGGCCCTTCATCGAGCGCCTCAAGGACCGCCTGAGCACGCTCCGAGTGGGCGATCCGCTCGACAAGAACACCGACGTTGGCGCCATCAACAACGCCGCGCAGCTGGCCAAGATCGAGGAGCTCGTCGAGGCGGGTATCGCCGAAGGCGCGGACATGTACCAGCCAGCATGCGAGCTGCCATCGCGTGGTTGGTTCTTCCGGCCCACGCTCTTCACCAACGTCGCCCAGTCGAGCCGCATCGCCCAGGAGGAGATCTTCGGCCCGGTCTTGTCCGTGCTGACTTTCCGCACGCCCGCAGAGGCGGTCGAGAAAGCCAACAACACCGCGTATGGCCTCTCAGCCGGTGTCTGGACCGAGAAGGGCAGCCGCATCTTGAGCATGGTCAGTAAGTTGCGCGCCGGCGTCGTCTGGGCGAACACCTTCAACCGGTTCGATCCGACCTCGCCGTTCGGCGGCTACAAGGAGTCCGGCTACGGCCGCGAGGGCGGTTTGCCCGGTTTGCTCGCTTACATGGACAGCGGCCACTGATGGCGACGAAGAAGACGACCACAAAGGCACCGACCACCCGCAAACCAGCTTCCACACGTGCAGTTGCAAAGACCGCGCCGGTCGCCGTGCCAGCGCCTTCAACACGCATCGCGGTGCGCAAGACCTACAAGCTGTACGTAGGCGGAGCGTTTCCGCGCTCGGAGTCGGGCCGCTCATATGTCGTTCGCGGGCCTGACGGCACGCCGCTTGCCAACGCCGTCCGCTCGTCCAAGAAGGATCTGCGCGACGCCATCCGCACCGCGCGTGGACAGTTTGCGGGATGGTCCGGCAAGACCGCCATGAACCGCGGCCAGGTCCTGTACCGGGTGGCCGAGTTGATGGAGGGCCGCCGCGCGCAGTTCGTCGACGAGGTCGCCGCGGCCGAGGGGTTGAGCGCCGCAGACGCCGAGACGGTTGTCGATCGCGCGATTGATCGCTGGGTCTGGTACGCGGGCTGGGCCGACAAGATCAGCCAGATGCTGGGCACGGTTAACCCTGTCGGCGCGCCCTACTTCAACTTCACGTTTCCCGAAGCGACCGGCATCGTGGGCGTCGTCGCCCCCGAAACGTCGTCGCTGCTCGGGCTCGTGTCGCGCGTCGCCCCGGCGGTCGTCGGTGGCAACGTGGTTGTCGTGATCGCCAGCGAGACGCGGCCGCTCCCCGCAGTGACGCTCGGCGAGGTGCTCGCGACATCGGATGTGCCGGGCGGCGTGATCAACATCCTGACCGGTCTGCGGCGCGAGCTGGTGCCGATTCTGGCCTCGCACATGGACGTCAACGCCATCGACACGTGGGGCGTACCGCGCGACATGCGCACGTCTGTTGAGGAAGCTGCAATAGAGAACGTCAAGCGACTGGCGCGTCCGCCGCGCGGCGTCGACGAGCGTTTCGATTGGCTCGATGACCGCCGCGCGCAGAGGCCCGAATGGATCGCCGCATTCCTGGAGATGAAGACCGTCTGGCATCCGATAGGCGTTTGATCGCGCCCGCGCCGCGCCTCGAGCGTCGCAACCTGTTGTTGCTGGCTGTTCTCACGCTGCTGCCCTTCGTCCTTCTCGCGATCTGGGCGCGCCTCAACACTTCGGCACCATGGGAGCCGGGCGTCGTCTCCGCCATCGCCCTCAAGGGGGACCTATTCGGGGACGTCTTCCGGTTGATCAATACGCTCGGCGAGCTGCCCTTCTGGTCGGTCCTCGTAGCGGTGGTGGCGGTCGTGATCTGGCTGGTCCGTGGTGCGCGGGCAGCGCTTCTGGTCGGCCTTAGTCTCGCCAGCGACCTGGCTGCGTTCGCGGTCAAGATCGTCATTGAGCGGCCACGGCCCGACACGGCGGCGACCGCGCAATTCTTTGGCCCCGACTCGTACTCGTTTCCGAGCGGTCACGTCGTCCGAGCCGTCGCCCTGGCCGCGGCACTCGCCTGGGTCCTGGCGCCTGTGGGTTGGCGGTTTCGCCTCGCACTGGGTGCCGGCCTGGCCGCTGGACTCGTGATGGGCTATGCGCGCGTCGCCCTTGGCGTCCACTGGCCGACCGACGCTATCGGCGGCGCGCTGCTGGGTTTCGCGTGGTTCGCCATAACGGTACGTCTCGTCACACCGGCGGACTGAGCGTCAGCTAGGCGAGCAGCTCGCACAGACGCAGCGCGCGCAGCGCTGACGTGCCGTCGTCGTCATGGCGGAAGAAAACGAAGCAATCCGTGCCCGAATCCAGGAAGGCGGAGAGTCGGCCTGCCCAGTCGGCCAGGTCTTTGTCTGAGTAGGCAGTGCGGCGCAGGCGAAGGTAGATCGAGCGTCCGGTGAGTCGGAGGTCGGGCGCGTCGCGATCGTCAAGGTCCGTGGCGCACAACGTTGCCGAATGCAGCGCCAACAATGCAAACACCTCGTCGACCTGCCACTCCGGGTTGTGCATCTCGACGACGATCGGCATGTCCGGCGGCCATGCCTCGAGCAGGAGCCGTAGCTTCTCCTCGTCGCGATGCATGTTCTCCGGCACGCGGTACAACACCCCGCCCAGGCGCTCCCCGAACAGCCGATATGGAGCGGTGAGCCAGGCCACCGTTTCTGCTGCGGTCTGCTGACTCCGCAGCCGGTCCGCGGACCGCTGCTGCGGCTTTGCGGCGAAAGCTCTCATACTCCCGCCGCGCTGCGCCTTGACGACAAAGCGGAAGTCATCAGGCGTGGCGGCGAGCCACGCGGCGATCTTGTCGGGCTTGGGCTGCTGGTAGAAGGTGTTGTTGAGCTCGACTGCGGGTAGTCGGCCGGAGTAGTTCTTGAGCAGATCGCCAGCGCGGATGCCGGCGGGATAGAAGAGCGGCGCCCAGTCGGGATAGGCGTAGCCGCTCGTGCCGATATAGGCGTGACCCCGCACTTGTTTCCCTCCGCCGCGGCCTTCGGCCGTGCTGCGCGCGACAGTGGTCCGGCCCCGACGACACGTCGGTGCCGTCCCGTCGCTTGCCGTTACTGCCAGCGGAAGAACCGCGCCGCCACCAGGAAGCAGATGACCATCCACGCGCCAAGGACGAGCGCGTCCACGCCAAGTGAGGCGTACGCCGCACCGCCGACCATCGTCTGGCGTAGCGCGTCGGCCAGATAGGTGAGCGGCATTGCGGCGGCCACTGGTTGCAGCCAGCCGGGCATGAACGAGATCGGGAAGAAGATGCCCGAGAGAAACATGAGCGGGAACTGGACGATGCTCGTGCCTGCGTTGGCGGTCTCCTCGGTGCGCGCCCACGCGGCGATGATGTAGCCGACTGCCAGGAAGGTCAGCGCGCCCAGTGCGATGAAGCCGACCACGACCAGCACGTTGCCCACGATGGTCACGCCGAAGAGCCACGCTCCGATGCCAACGATGAGGATCGTCTGGAGCGCCGCGATGATCAGGCGCATGACAACGTTCGAGCCAACAAACGTGATGCGTGACAGCGGAGTAGCCGCGAGGCGCTTGAGGATCTGCTTCTCGCGCTGGCTGACAAGCGGGATCGACGCGAACACGCCCAGCTGCATGAGTGCCATGGCGAGGATGCTCGGCACGAAGTAGGCCGCGTTCGAGATGTTCTGCGTCT
>JBDTVN010000002.1:0-40013 GCA_040007155.1 Chloroflexota bacterium | reverse complement strand
CGACCAGCGGCGATCGATCATCTGCGCGCCGTGGTCACGGCCGCCGGCGGCTGCATCGTCACGAATGGTAAGTCGGCGTTAAGCCACCGATGAGGCCGTGGCGCCACTCTGCGTGAAATGAAGGCGTTGCTCGACGTACTCCTGCCGCCGGCCTGTCCGGGGTGTGGCCGTGAGGGCGCGGCGGTCTGTTCGGAGTGCCTGCCCCACCTCGCTCGGCGGCGCGACGAGCCACAGGGCGCGCCGATCGGCTTGGCGGTCAGTCAGCCAGCGGGGCTGGTGCAGCTCGAGTGGTGCTGCGCTTACAGCGGACCCGCGCGCGCATGTCTGCACGCGCTCAAGTACGACGGCGAGCTACGCCTGGTCGATGTGCTCGCCGAACAGGTGGCCGCACGGTGGGCGCGGGCCGGCATCGGCGGCGACATCCTCGTGCCGGTGCCCGTCCACGCCGCGCGCCTGAGGCAGCGCGGATTCGATCAGGCCGAGCTGCTCGCGCGCGCCGTTGGCCGCGTACTGAAGTTGCCGGTCGCGACGGCTTTGGAGCGCGCGGCCAAAACCGCCGCGCAGCACGCTCTGAGCCGGCGCGCGCGCGCCGCGAACGTGGGCGGAGCGTTCGTGGTCAAGCTAGCGAGCCGTGACCTCGTCGATGGCCGCTGGGTGGTGCTGATCGACGACGTGGTGACGACGGGCGCGACCTTCAGCGGCTGCGCCCATGCCCTGTACGAGGCGGGCTCAAGCGCAGTGTCTGCGCTGGCGCTCTGTCGCGAACGCTAGTGCCCTGAGCCGACCTTGGGCCAGTCTTTGCGCGACTCAAGCCTGTACACGCCCTGCTTGCGCGACATGAAGCCCTCGTCGACCAGGTAGCGGCGCAGGGACGCGGAGTCCGGGTTGCGCAGCGCGAGTCGTTGGTTCACTTCCTTCTCGGGGTACTTGCGCTTCTTCTCGAAGACGGTTTCGGCGAGCTGGCGCAGGACGACGAGGCGCTTCGAGTGCTGAGCGGGAATGCTCGTCAGCCGCTCGCCTTCAAAAAAGGCGCGCAGCACCTTGGCATCCTCGGGGGTTGCCCACGCCGGGCGCGCCGTATCACCCTCGGCTGGCAGGCCCGCCTGCTCGCGATCGATCTTGTGCAGCTCGGCGCCGATCTGACCGAGTCGCCCGATGCGCAGCGAGTAGTCCATGTACGGCGGTCGCGCGTGTGACTCGACCAGACCTGCGTCGCGCAGCCTCTTGAGGTGGTGCACGACAGTCGCCGGCGTCAATTTGAGCTCCCTCGCCAGTTGTTCGACTGGCATTCGACGGCCGTCGGCAAGCAAACCAACGAGACGCAGTCGGGAGGCGTCAGACAGCGCCTTGAGAGCTGTTAGGAGTTCAGGGTCCATGACGATGACAATATGATGTCCGTCAAATTGGCGCTTGCTAGCATCGGTTGATGCCCGCTTCCGGTCGGCTGATCGGTCCCCATCTCCAGCTGTCACATGGCTTGCTCAAGGCGGCCGATCGCGCTCGGGATATCGGCGCGACCAGCATCCAGTTCTTCACCGACAACCCCACGGCCTGGCGCCGCCGGTCCGCTCCGCCGGACCAGCTCGCCAACTTCCGGAAACGCCTCAAAAAGGCGGGCGTCAAGGCTGTGGCAGTCCATGCGCCGTACCTGGTGAACCTGTGCGGCTCCGACGAGGTGTTCTGGCAGCGCTCGGTCGACATGATGGCGCACGAGCTCAGCGTCGCTCGTGCCTACGGCGCGGGATTCGTGGTCATGCACATCGGTTCGCATCGCGGCGACGAGCGGGCGACCGGCATTGACCGCCTGGTCAAGGGGCTGGCGGCCGTGCTCCAGTCCGCCGACAAGACAAACGGCGCAGACCCGAGCGCCGATCCCCTGCCGCGCCTCGTGCTCGAAAATTCCGCTGGTACGGGCGACGGCATCGGCTCATCAGTCGAGGATCTGGCCGACATCCTGGCCGCAGCGAACGCGGCCGGCCTGCCGCTCGACCGTCTGGGGGTGTGTCTCGATACGGCGCATCTGTGGGGCGCCGGCTACGACGTCGGTGGCAGCACCTGGCTCGACTTTCTATCCGAGCGTATCGAGCGCCTGGTCGGTCGCGCCAACGTGGTCATGCTGCATCTCAACGACTCGCGCGCGGAGCTTGGATCGCGCCTCGATCGGCACGAGCACATCGGCGCCGGCAAGATGGCCGCCGAAGGGCTGCGTGATCTGCTCAACCACCCGTGGTTGGGGGCGCTGCCGACGTTCTTGGAGACGCCCGGCATGGACGTGGGCTACGACGCGGTGAACCTCGATCGAGCGCTGACGCTGGCCGAAGGTGGGGTGCTGGGCGATTTGCCGGCCGAGGCTTTCACCTTGCGCCGGCCGTCGCGCGGTCGGGGTCGCCGGCGGCCTGAGACCGCCTAAGCCGGTGGTGCAAACCGGGACCGTACCAAGGGCCTATATCGAGCACCACCCCGCGCAACGGAATATGCCGCTGTGCCACTCGGGATTACGCAGCAGGGGAACCAATGAGCGTCCAAAGCGGACGGGCCTTCAATGAATGGTTGAGGACCCAGCTCAAGGCGAAGAAGATGTCGCAGCGCCAGCTGGCGCAGCAGTCGGGTGTTGATCACTCGACCATCTCTCGGCTTGTGCGCGGCGATCGCACCCCTTCGCTGGGTACTGCCACCAAGCTTGCGCGCGGCCTGCGCGAGTTGCGCGACGAAACAGAGACGCCCCAGTATTTCGGCCTTATGGCTTCGTCAACCAGCCACCCGACCGCGCGCGTCGAGTACGCGCTTCGCTCCGACGATCTGTTGAGCGAGCCGCAGGTGCGCCAGGTCATGGAGTACTACCTCGCGCTGCGCATGCGCCGCCTCGCGGCCGCGCGTCAGAATGGCACGGTCGGCCACTCGACTTCGAGCGATCCGCGGCAGGTCTTGTCCGCCGCGCGGATGCCCAACCGCAACTAGCCCTGTAGGCGACGAGCGCGGCCGCTCGGGCCGTCCGTAGGGAGCACAACTGCCGGTCGGAAGCGACCGGCATTTCTCTTTGCGTGAGACCCGCTAGGTACCCGAGGTCGCGTCGATCTCGGCTGAGCGACGGGCGATCCCGGACCGCGTCATGGGCGAAAGCAGGTACGCGATGCTGCCGAAGATCCAGATCGAGAAGACGCTGATCGCGCGATCGACGAGGGTGATCGCTGTAGCGTTGGTCGCGTCGACACCGTAGATCACCGTCAGGATGCCGACGACGCCCAGCTCGACCAGGCCCAGCCCTGCTGGGGTGAGTGGGATTGCGGTAAGCAGCGACGCGCTCAGAGCAACGAAGAACGCGCCGCTGACGCCCAGGTGCACGTCGCGGAAGTTGAGCGCCTCGATGACAAGCAACAGGCGCATCGCCTCAGTCGCCCAGATGAGCGCCGTGACCACGGCCAGCCAGGGCACCTGGCGCGGGTTGATGGCGAAAACGCCTTCCTCGAAGCGCTCGTAGAACTCGAGCAGCTTGGCCTTCTTGGGCAGCGGCAGCCTGATCAACAGGCGCTTGCCGAAGTTGCGCACGGTATACAGCCCGAACGCCATCAGCAGGATGACCGCGAGGCCAATACCCATGACCACCTGCACCGCCGTCGGCATGTTGCCGCGGAAGCTCCAGAATGCAGCGCCCAGCCCCAGGAGTGCGATGGCAAAGATGTCGAAGATGCGCTCGATGAAGACGGTGCCGAATGTGCGCGAAAGTGACACGGTGAAGTTCGCCTTGAGCAGCCACGCCCGGTAGACGTCGCCCAGCTTGGCCGGCACGAGGCAGTTGACCAGCCAGCTGATGAAGACGATCTCGGTCGAATCGCGCACGCCGATGTTTGTGCCGGCGCCGCGCAACAGCAGCTTCCAGCGATAGCCGCGCAGCGGGAAGCCCAGGTAGTAGATCGCGAACGACGCGAGCAGCAGCCACGGGTTGGCGCCAAGGATGGTGCTGGTCAGCTGGCCCAGGTCGAGCCCGCGCAGGTTCGTGAAAATCAGCACGAGCAGCAGGATCGGCAGCACGAGCGAGATGATCGTGCGCGGGTTGCGCAGCCTGCTCGAGAGCGGTTGCGGCGGCGCGGACTCCTCGTGAACGCCCGGGTAATCGACGAGCGGCTCCTCAGCCGGCGGCACGGTGCTCATATCGTCGCTACGCGGCCGTTACCGCGCATGCGCTGGATTACCTTGGCCATGGGCGTCCACAAACGAACGAGGCGCGAGCCGTGACTGGTCACCAGCTGCGCCCCTGACAAAGCGGCACGCAGCTCGTCCGCACTGCCGAGCGGCCCGTCGAAGATCGTGTACGAGACGCCCACCTCGAGCAGCGTGTGCGCGTCGGACACGGCCACGCCGGCCAGGCCATTGGCGTGCGCCAGATCAGCTGCGCGACGGTTGCCATCGCCCACCATCAGGCGTGAGTTCCAGACTTCGATGTAGTCCAGTAGCGGCAGCAGCTGTGTGAGCTCGTCCTTCCAGCCTGGCCGACCCGCACCTGCACGAAACCGATCATAGGGATGGGCGAGACCAACCGCGCCGCCCTGGTCGCGCACCATCTTGGCCGCATCAACCGGCGCCATGCCGGGCGGGATCGGCTTCTCCACGAACAGGGCGATCAGATCGCCGGCGGAAGTACGAACCTCCTGGCCGACGATGATCGCCAGCCCGTCCGGGGCTTTGTCACGTGCGGCGAGGGCTCCGTCAATGCGATCGTGATCGGTGATCGCCAGGTGCGTCAAACCGCGTTCGGCAGCGACGCGCGCGACATCGGCGGGTCTGCTCAGGGAGTCGAAAGAGGCCGAGGTGTGAGAGTGCAGGTCGGCCAATGAGCGCACCAGGAGTGGTGGATCAGGCTGCATGTTGGTGGTCGGTGCCGGCACATCCGCCGGTTCGCTCAGATGCGTTGGACGAGCGACTTGCGGAAGAATTCGAAGTGCTCCAGGGCAAGTCCCGTGCCCAGCGCGACGCAGTTGAGCGCGTTTTCGGCGACGTGGCAGGGCACGCCGGTCACCTGCGTGAGCAGCTTGTCGATGTTGCGCAGCAGCGACCCCCCGCCGGTCATGACCATGCCCTTGTCGATGATGTCGCTCGACAGCTCGGGTGGCGTCTCTTCGAGCACAGCGCGCACTGCGCCGATGATCTGTTGCAGCGGCTGTTCGAGCGCCTCCATGACCTCGGAGCTCGTAAGCGGCACCGTTCGCGGCAGGCCGGCGATGAGGTCGCGCCCGCGCACTTCCATGTGCAGCTCACGCTCGAGCGGCATGGCCGTGCCGATGTCGATCTTGACCTGCTCGGCCATGCGGTCGCCGATCATTACGTTGTACTTCTTGCGCACGTAGTTGGCGATCGCCTCGTCGAAGCGGTTACCGCCCACGCGCACGGAGCGCGCGACGACGATCCCGCCGAGCGAGATGACGGCAATCTCGGACGTGCCGCCGCCGATGTCGATGACGAGGTTGCCGCTGGGGCCGGAGATGGGCACATTTGCGCCGATAGCCGCGGCCAGCGGCTCTTCGATGAGATATGCCTCGCGCGCACCGGCTTTCAGGGCCGCGTCACGAACCGCGCGCTTTTCGACGCTGGTTACGCCCGACGGGACACTGATCATCACGTCCGGCTTTGTCAGCGCGCGGCCAGCCTTGCGGATGAAATAGCGCAGCATCGCTTCAGTGATGACGTAGTCGGCGATGACGCCATCCTTCATCGGCCGGATGGCAGTGATGTTGCCGGGCGTGCGGCCGATCATCTCCCGTGCCTCTTCGCCCACGGCCACGATGTGGTTGTCGTCGCTCACGGCCACGACTGAGGGCTCCCGCGCGACGATGCCGCGGCCCTTGACGTACACGAGGATGTTGGCTGTACCCAGATCGATGCCGATTTTCATCAGTTGTTGACGCCCGCCTCTTCGGAGACATGCTCGATCTGCGCGCCGAGACCGAGGAACTTGCCTTCGATGTTCTCATACCCGCGCCGAACGTGGTGCGCGCCGTGAATCGTGCTCGTGCCTTCGGCCGCGAGAGCCGCCAGGATCAGCGACGCGCCAGCGCGCAGGTCGCTCATCTCGACTTCGGCGCCGTGGAGCTTGACCGGTCCCTTGATTTGGGCGTGATTCGGATCCAGCAGCTCGATCTGGGCGCCCATCTTGCGTAGCTCGCCCATCCATTCGAGTCGATCCTCGAAGATCGTCTCGTGCAGCCGGCTCGTGCCATTGGCCTGGGTCAGGAGCACGGATGTGGGTGACTGGAGGTCCGTCGCCAGGCCTGGGTAAGGCGCCGTCTCAATGTTGCGCGCCTTGAAGTTGTTCGCGGCACCGTCGGAGCAGGCGATCTCAATCCGATCGCGGCCGCACGCGACGGGCACGCCGATATCGGTGATCACGTCGAGGAACGCCCCGAGGTGGTCGCACGGCGCGCCCTCGAGCGTGACCTCGCCGCCAGTGACCGCGGCAGCCACCAGGAACGTGCCCGTCTCGATCCGGTCGGGCAGCACGTGATGCTCCGCGCCACGCAGGCGGCGCTGGCCGTTGATCACGATCGTGTCGGGCTTGATGCGCTCAATCTCGGCGCCCATCTTCTGGAGCATCAGGATGAGATCGTCGATCTCGGGTTCCTGCGCAGCGGGCTGGATAACCGTGCGGCCCTCCGCCAGGCACGCCCCCAGAATGGCGTTCTCGGTGCCCATCACGGTCACTTTGGGGAAAGTGATGTCGCTGCCTCTAAGTCGACCGTTGGAGCGCGCGAAGTAGTAGCCGTTGCGGTACTCGATGTCGGCGCCCAGCGCGCGCATCGCGTCGACGTGCAGATTGACCGGCCGGCGGCCGATCCGGTCGCCGCCCGGGTTGCTCATGATCACGCGGCCGAAGCGCGCGAGTAGCGGACCCAGCAGGATGAACGAGGCGCGCATCTTGGCCGCGGCCTCGAGCGGCACAAAGAGCCACTCCACGTCGCCCGCGGCGACTTCATAGGTATTTGGCGCGGGGTGGTCGATGACGACCCCCAGGTCGCGCAGCACGTCGACCATGACGCGCACATCCTCGATCTCGGGCACGTTCGTGAACCGACAGCGCTCACCCGTGAGGGTGGCCGCGGCCAGCATCTTGAGCGCGGCGTTCTTGCTGCCGCTGATCTGCACCTTGCCGCGCAAAGGCTTGCCGCCGGTAACGCGAAATGCCTGCCGCTCGACCGGGAGCTCTTCGTATTCCCAGTGGAACAGACGATCAGCCATGGTCTAGCCGCGCGAGCGCGGGCCCTCCCGGCGATGCCGCTCGGCCACACGGATGCGCAACAGTGCGCGCTGCAGCGCCGCGCGGGCGCGGGCCATGTCGGCGGGCTCCTCGAAGCCTTCGGCAAGAGCGCGTTCCGCCTCGCGGCGCGCCTCGTTGGCCTTCTCGAGATCGATGTCGGACGCCATGTCGGCCGTTTCCGCCATCACGACGACCCGGTCAGGTCGAACCTGCAGGAAGCCGCCGGCGATTGCAAAGAACTCTTCCGCGCCACCACGCCGGATGCGCAGCTCGCCCACGCCCAGCGTGGTCAAGAGCGGCGCGTGGTGCGGCAGCACGCCGAGCTCGCCTTCGACGCCTGGGCAGACGACCGAATCGACCTCTTCCGAGAAGACCTGCTTCTCGGGCGTGACGATCTCGAGCAGGATCGGCATCTAAGCGTTCAGCTTCTGTGCATTCTCGCGGACGTCATCGAGCGTACCGGCAAGGAAGAACGCCTGCTCTGGCAGGTCATCGACCTTGCCCTCGAGAATCTCCTTGAAGGAAGCGACGGTGTCCTTGATGCCCACGTACTTGCCGGACCGGCCGGTGAAGACCTCGGCCACGAAGAACGGCTGGCTCATGAAGCGCTGCAGGCGGCGCGCGCGGGCAACCAACGCCTTGTCGTCCTCGGACAGCTCGTCGATGCCCAGGATGGCGATGATGTCCTGCAGGTCGCGGTAGCGCTGCAGAACGCGCTTTGTCTCCTGGGCGACGTCGTAGTGCTCGGTGCCGACGACCAGCGGATCGAGGACGCGCGAGGTCGACGTCAGCGGGTCCACCGCTGGGTAGATGCCGAGCTCAGTCAGGTAACGCTCTAGCCGAATGGTCGAGTCGAGGTGACCGAACGCCGTCGCCGGAGCCGGGTCGGTGTAGTCGTCGGCAGGGACGTAGACCGCCTGGAGGGACGTGATCGAACCCGTCTTGGTCGACGTGATGCGCTCCTGCAGGCCGGCCATCTCAGTCGCCAGGTTGGGCTGATATCCAACAGCAGAAGGCATGCGGCCGAGCAGGGCCGACACCTCCGAGCCCGCTTGTGTGAAGCGGAAGATGTTGTCGATGAAGAGGAGCACGTCGCGACCCTCGTCGCGGAAGTACTCGGCGAACGTCAAACCCGTTAGGGCGACGCGCAGGCGCGCGCCGGGCGGCTCGTTCATCTGGCCGAAGGCCATGACGGTCTTGGCGATAACGCCCGACTCGGTCATCTCGTGCAGCAGGTCGTTGCCTTCGCGCGAGCGCTCTCCGACGCCGGCGAAGACGGAGTAGCCACCGTGCTCCTGGGCGACGTTGCGGATGAGCTCCTGGATGATGACTGTCTTACCGACTCCGGCGCCGCCGAAGATGCCGACCTTGCCACCCTTGGCGAACGGTGCGATCAGGTCGATGACCTTGAGGCCTGTCTCGAAGACCTCGGTCGCGGTGGTCAGCTCCTCGAACGCGGGCGCCGCGCGGTGAATGGGATAGCGCAGCTCGGTCTTGGGCGCAGGTTTCTCATCGATGGGCTGGCCCAAAACGTTGAACACGCGACCCAGCGTCTCAGGACCGACGGGCACACTGATAGCGCCGCCGGTGTCGTGCGCAGTGGCACCGCGCGCCAAGCCGTCGGTCGACGTCATGGCCACTGTGCGCACCCAGTTGTTGCCGAGGTGCTGCTGAACTTCGCAGGTCAAGGTATTGCCCTTACCGGCGTCAATCTCGACCGCGTTGAAAATGGCGGGCAGCTGCCCGGCGGGGAACTCGATGTCGACCACCGGACCCGTGATCGCAATCACGCGTCCGGTCGCGGGGGCGGCTACTGCCATGTCTTTCGTCAAACCTCCTGTGACGCTTAGAACGCCGAAGCGCCCGTGGCGATTTCGATCATTTCGCGGGTGATGTTCGCCTGGCGAACCTTGTTGTAGGTAAGGGTCAGGTCCTCGATGAGCTCTTGCGCGTTCTCGGTCGCGTTCTTCATGGCGACCATGCGCGCGGACTGTTCGCTCGCCGTCAGCTCCAGCACCGCCTGGTACACGCGTGTCGCCACGTAGCGCGGCAACAGCTGGCGCAACACGGCTTCCGGGCTGGGCTCGAAGATGAACTGGTTACCCGGGATGCCTTCGGTGTCACTCGACGGCTCAACGGGAAGCAACCGGGCCACGATCGGGCGCTGGGCGAGCGTGGAGACGAAGCGCGGGTAGACGAGGTCAATCTGGGAGTACGTGCCGGCAAGGTAGTCGTCGGTGAGCAGGCGCGCCAACGCCGTGACTGAAGCGAACGTGGGCTTGTCGCCGTAGCCCTCGAAGGTTGCGGCGATCGGAACGTGCGAGCGGCGCATCGCTGCGTTGCCCTTGCGGCCGACCGTGACGATGCGCAACTCATCGGACTCTGCGGTGATCATCTCAGCGGCAAAGCGAACGGTGTTGGTGTTGAGCGAACCAGCCAGGCCGCGATCTGTTGTGAGCAGCACGATGGCGCGCGTCCCGCCCTCGCGCCGCGCAAGGAGCGGATGGTCGTCGCCTCCCAGGACTACTGCGAGATCGGCCAGAACTTCGTCGATCTTGTCGGAGTACGGGCGCGACTGCAGCGTCGCGTCCTGGGCCCGCTTCAGCTTTGACGCGGCGACGAACTGCATCGCGCGCGTGATCTGCTTGATATTGCGGACCGATCCGATGCGGCGACGGATCTCGCGCTGGCTGGGCATGTCTTCGAAGGTGCTCCGACTAGCCCTGGAACGTCTGCTTGAAGGTCTGCGCCGCGTCCTTGAGCTTGGCGACGATCTCGTCGGTCAGGTCGGGCTTGGCCGCGAGAGTGGTCAGCACGTCTGGGCGATCCGACTCGAGGAAGTTGTAGAAGCGCTTCTCGAAATCGCGGATGCGCGGCGTGGGCACGTCATCGAGATAGCCGTTGGTGACGACCCACAGGATCGCGACCTGGCGCTCGACGGGTACCGGCTCGTACTGCGGCTGCTTGAGCACTTCTGATGTCTTCTCGCCGCGCGTCAGCTGATCGCGTGTCGCCTTGTCCAGATCCGACGCGAACTGGGCGAATGCCGCCAGCTCGCGGTATTGGGCAAGGTCGAGCTTCAACGGCCCGGCGACCTTCTTCATCGCCTTGGTCTGCGCGGCCGAGCCGACGCGCGACACGGAGATGCCGACGTTCAGCGCCGGCCGCTGGCCGGCGTTGAACAGGTCCGTCTCCAGGAAGAGCTGACCGTCAGTGATCGAGATGACGTTCGTCGGGATGTAGGCCGAGACGTCGCCGGCCTGGGTCTCGATGATCGGCAGTGCCGTCAGCGATCCGCCGCCGTTGTCCTCGTTCAGGCGCGCCGCCCGCTCGAGCAGGCGCGAGTGGAGATAGAAGACGTCACCCGGATATGCCTCGCGGCCCGGCGGCCGACGCAACAGGAGCGACATCTCGCGATATGCCCAGGCGTGCTTGGTCAGGTCGTCATAGACGCACAGCGCGTCCTTGACGAGCTGCCCGCCCACTTCAACGCCGTTCTCCATGATCTCTTCGCCGATGGCGGCGCCGGAGTACGGGGCGAGATACTGGAGCGGAGCGGGATCCTCGGCGCCGGCGACGACGACGATCGTGTGCTCCATCGCGCCGTATTGCTCGAGCGTGGCTACGACCTTGCGCACCGTCGACATCTTCTGGCCGATGGCGACGTAGATACAGATCAGGCCCTTGCCCTTCTGATTGATGATCGCGTCGAGCGCGACCGCGGTCTTGCCCGTCTGACGGTCGCCAATGATCAGCTCGCGCTGGCCGCGACCGATCGGGATGAGCGCGTCGATCGCCTTGACACCCGTCTGAACAGGCGTGTCAACGCTCTGGCGCTTGATGACGCCCGGGGCAACACGTTCGACCGGGCGGCGCTTGGTCGTGTTCAGCGGGCCCTTGTCGTCAATCGGCTTGCCCAACGGGTCAATCACGCGGCCAATCAGCTCGACGCCGACCGGGACTTCGACGACGCGGCCGGTTGTCTTGACCTGGTCGCCTTCCTTGATGTTCGTGTAGTCGCCCAGGATGACCGCGCCGACTGTCTCTTCCTCGAGGTTGAGGGCCATGCCCATCACACCATCGGGGAATTCGAGCAGTTCCGACGCCAGCGCCCCCTCCAGGCCATACACCTGGGCGATGCCGTCACCGACTTCCACCACGGTTCCAACCGATCGGGTTTCGACGCCTGCATCGAACTGGTCGATCGCGGACTTGATGATCGTGGTGATTTCGTCGGATCGGATGGCCATCTGTTGATTTACTCCGTGTAGTCGGTGCGGTTAGGTCGAAAGTCGGTGGTGGTTTGACGTTTGTCTAATCAGGCGCTGATCGCGCCGGACGCGAGTTTCGCGCGGAGCCTTTCGAGGCGGCCGCGGACGCTGCCGTCGTAGAGCGTGTCGCCGATGCGAACCTGGATGCCGCCGAGGATGGTCGGGTCAACGGCGGTTTGCAGCTCGACCTTGGCGCCGGTCATCTTTTCAAGCTGCGCCTGCAGAGCGGCGCGTTCAGTGCTGTCGAGCTCGAGCGCGCTCGTTGCCGTAGCTACGACGATGCCGGCGCGCTTGTTGTAAAGGCGGCGGAACTCCGTTGCGACCTGGGGCATGGTCTCGAGCCGGCGGCGGCGCAGGGCCAGTGACAGCAGGTTCCCCAGCTGCGGCAGCATCTCTGCGCCGAGCATCCCGTGCATCACCGCAGTGCGCTTCTCGAGCGCGACATGCGGATCTTCGAGACGGCGCGTCAGAGCGGGATCAGCAACCGCCTGGGCGACGGTCGACAGCTGGCCGAGCCAGGTATCGACGGTACCGTCGCGTTCGGCGAGCTCGAAAGCGGCCTCCGCGTAGCGTCGGGCGGTGCTGGTGCGTGTGCCGACCATGGCTAGTTCTTGCCGACCTCGGTCAGGAACTCGTTGACTAGGCGCTTCTCGCGCTCCGTGGTCATCGTCTCGCCGACGACGCGCGCCGCGGCCGCGAGCGCTAGCTCGGCGACCTGTGAGCGGACCTCGGCCAGGGCGCGATCCTTCTCGGACGCGATATCAGCCGTGGCCTGCGTGCGCAGCTGTTCGAGTTGAGCGCGCGTCTCGGTCATGTCGCGCTCGCGGTTCTCGTCGGCCACCTTCTGGGCGCGGCTGAGGATGTCCTCGGCCTCGCGGCGGGCTTCGGTGAGCGCCGCGACACGCTCGGTCTGGGCACTTTCGCGCTCCTGGCGCGCGATGTCGGCGTCGCGCAGGCCCTGCTCGATGCGCGAGCGGCGCGTCTCGAGCAGCTTGGATACGGGCTTGAAGAAGATCAGGTAGATCACGCCCAGGAAAACGACGAAGTTCACCGCGGCGACGATCACCCAGAAGAGGTTGATCGTCAGCCCGGTGTTCTCCGGTGCGAACAGCGCGGCGCCGGTATGAGCGGCGCCGGCCGTAACTGCCAGGAAATCCACGGTTGTGACCTTTAAATAGCGGCTACTTGATGAAGATCGTCAGCAGGCCGACGACGATCGCCAGAACGCCGAGGCCTTCCGCAAAGCCGGCGAGAATGATCGCCAGGCCACGGATCTGACCGCCGGCATCAGGGTTGCGGCCGATGGCGCTCGCGGCGAGACCACCCAGAATGCCGATGCCGATGCCCGGGCCGATAACGCCGATCGCGGCAAGACCTGCTCCGAAGTGCTCCATTTGTGTTCTGCCTCCCTATGTTTGACTGCTTGGTTGGTTGACTGCGTTGTTCAGTGCGCGGGTGAAGGCGCGGAATCTCCTTTGAGTTCGTGAACCACGTCGTCGGCCATGTGGCCCTCTTCGTCGTGATGGCTCTCGACCGCGATCAGTATGAAGACCAGCGACAGGACACTGAAGATGACCGCCTGGATCAGGTTCAGCATGCCTTCGAGCAAGAGCAGCGCAACGGGAACGACGGCGATGGTCAGGGCGCTTATCACGCCAATCGCCACTTCGCCAGCGTAGATGTTGCCGAAGAGTCGAAAGGAAAGAGTGATTGGTTTGACGAACTCGAGCATCAGCTCGATCAGGCCAACGAACATGGCGATGAAACCAGCGCCAACGCCCTTCTTGAACTCGTACAGCGGGAAGAACTTGCCCAGGTAGCCGCGCACGCCCAGCTTCCGGAAGCCCTCACCCTGGAAGATGAACCAGCTGGTGAGCGCCAGGCCGAGGGTGACGTTGAGGTCGCTCGTGGGCGCGCGCAGGAACTCCAGCTTGCCGATGGGCGGCACAAGGCCGGCCCAGTTGGACAGCAGGATCAGCAGGAAGAATGCGGCGAAGATCGGAATGTACGGGGCAGCCTGCGGGCCGCCGATCGACATGCCGAAGTTGGCGATCGACTCGTACGCCCATTCGGACATGTTCTGAATCCGTCCGGGGACCTCGCTGCGCAGTCGACCGAGCAGGAAAGCCACGATCAGCAGCGCCCCGCCGACGATCCACATCGTGAACAGCGTCGAGCTGATACCGACTGTGAAGGTGACGAGTTGGCCGGGCTCGGGCGCAGTCCCAAACACCGTCGTTGGCGCGGGGAACTCGAAGTTGCCGTTGATGAAGCAGACTGGGAACTGGCACACAGCGCCGGGCTCGCCGGGCGGGAAAGGCGGGACTACGACGAACGCGACTGCGTCGAGTACGAGCAATACGGGGATCGCCAAAAGAAGCAAACGTCGCGCATTCCAGCGCGACTTCTGCGGTCCTGCGGCTTCTTCGCGCTCGCTCGGGCGCTCTTCCATCGACAGCCTTACTCCCGGATTTAGAACCGTTTGAGGAACGTCTTGATCAGCCTGTAGTCGCCGAACGCTCCGATTGCCGCCCCAGCCAGAAACCCAGTAAGTACAAGGATTGGGTTGCTTCCCAGCTGAAGGTCCAGCCAGTGCCCACCGAGCGCTCCGCCGAGGGTGGTCACGAACAGGACCAGACCGATTTCCGAGAAGAGAGCGAGGTAGGCGCCCAATCCCGGGATGTCATTCATTGCTGACCCTGTAACGCGCGCGGAGTATAGCAGCGGCTCAGTCGCCGGCAGCTCCGGCGTCCGGGTCGGCCTCGTCGTAGCTTGAACGGTCGAGCGCCTCGCGCGCGCGCCGCGTGAGCAGGTACAGCACGATGCCGCCGCCGAGCACGATGACCAGGAACGCCGTGATCTGGCTGGTACCGGGCAGGATCAGGCTGAGTGCCGCCAAAACGATGCAGATGGCGTAGATAAGCAGCACGGCCTGGCGGTGCGACAGGCCCAGGTCGAGCAGCCTGTGATGAAAGTGTCCTCGGTCGGCGGAGAAGGGCGAACGGCCCGCCAGCATCCGGCGAATGATGATCCAAAAGGTGTCGATGATCGGCACGCCCAGCACGAGCACGGCCACCGCGAGCTTCGCTGTGCCGAGTACCGACAGGGCCGCCAGCGCGTAGCCCACCGCGAAGACGCCGGATGTGCCGATGAACACCCGGGCAGGGTGGAAGTTGTAGCGCAGGAAGCCGATCAACGAGCCCGCCATCAGGCCGCACATCACGGCCACCGTGGGTTGGACAGAGTCGCCCGTGAGCGACACGATGCCGAGCGTCGCTACGGCGATCAGGGCAATGCCGCCCAGCAGCCCGTCCAGGCCATCGACGAAGTTCACGCTATTGAGCATGCCCACGATCCACAGGGTGGTGATTGCGGCCACGCCGATATCGAACGCGTATCCGGCAATGTCCACGACCAGCCCGCCGGCCACCGGGAACGGTAGGCCGCCGAGCGGGTTGGGCAGCTTGTCGATGCCGATTCCCAGGGCCACCGCGATCCCGGCGAGCACGAACTGGCCGATGAACTGCCAGCGCGCGCGCAACTGCAGGCGATCGTCGAGGTAGCCCAGCAGGCCGCCCAATCCCACGCCCAGGAACAGCGCGATCAGCTGCGGCGTGCGCACCTCGCGCAGCGGCGCGGCGAAGTGGAAGAACTGGTTGAGTGCCAGGCCGGCCACGCCAACGATCACGAACGACGCGGCGACGGCGATGCCGCCGGTGCGTGGAATGGGCTTCTCGTGGACGCGCCGGTCCTGGTCGGGCTCGTCGATCGCCCCCAGCCGCGCGGCGTATTTGATGGTGAGCGGCGTCAGCAGAAGGCTGACGATGGCGGCGCCGATGAGCGCAGCGAGTACGACGGGTATGGCGTCGAGAGCGGCTGGGCTCACTCCGTCGTTAGGCCGGGCACGGGGAAGCGCGAACACATTTCGTGGACGGCCGCCTTGATCTCTGTCCGGGCCGCCTCGTCCTCGCGGCCTTGAATGGCGCGCACGATCAGGCTGCCGATCTCGCGCATCTCATCCTCGCCAAAGCCGCGCGTAGTGGTCGCCGGCGTGCCGACGCGGATGCCCGACGCGATGTTGGGTGGGTTCTTGTCGAACGGAATGGCGTTCTTGTTGACCGTGATGCCGATCGCATCGAGCAGTGTCTCGGCTTCGCGCCCGGTCACACCGAGGGGCGTGACGTCGACCAGCATCAGGTGGTTATCGGTTCCGCCTGAAACGACCGCGGCGCCATCGGCAGCCAGCGTTGCTGCCAATACCTTGGCGTTGTCGATCGTCCGCTTCATGTCGGAACGGAACTCGTCTGTGTTCGCAAGGTGGAGCGCAACTGCCTTGGCGGCGATCACGTGCATCAGCGGCCCACCCTGCAAACCGGGGAAAACCGTCTTGTCCACCTGTTTGGCGAGATCGGCCTTGCAGAAGACCAGACCGCCGCGCGGCCCACGCAGCGTCTTGTGGGTGGTCGTAGTGACAAGGTCCGCGTGCGGGAAGGGGCTCGGATGCTGGCCCGCCGCGACGAGACCGGCGATGTGGGCCATGTCGACGAAGAACAATGCGTCCACCGAATGGGCAATGGCGGCGATGCGCTCAAAGTCGATCACCCGCGGGTACGCGCTCGCGCCCGCGACCACGAGCTGGGGCCGCACGTCGGCGGCCTGCTTCGCCAGGGCGTCGTAATCAATGCGCGCGTCGTCCTCGCGCACGCCATAGGCATGGATCTCGAACCACTTGCCCGAGAAATTAACCGGCGAACCGTGCGTCAGGTGGCCGCCGTGGGCCAGGTTCATGCCCAGCACCTTGTCGCCCATTTGGAGGACGGACACGTACGCGGCCATGTTGGCCTGCGCGCCCGAGTGCGGCTGCACGTTCACGTGCTCCGCGCCCGGGAAGAGCGCCAGGGCGCGCTCCTGGGCGAGCCGCTCGACCTCGTCGACGAACTCGCAGCCGCCGTAATAGCGCTTGCCGGGCAGGCCCTCGGCGTACTTGTTGGTCAGCCACGAGCCTTGCGCTTCGAGAACCGCCGCAAAGGCGTAGTTCTCGCTCGCGATGAGCTCTATGTTCCAGCGCTGGCGTTCACGCTCGCTCTGCATCGCGGACCACAGGTCGGGGTCGACCTCGGCCAGAGGCGCCCATGCGCTGCGTGAGGTCGTGCTGACGCTCAAGTCACGGTCTCCTGGTTCGGTCCGGTGCCCGCGGCTCCGTCGGGCGTGAGGACTCTATTTCGAAGTGTAGCCCGGCGAAAGCGCGGCGAAGATCGCCGATGAGGGAATGGCGCCCTCGCGCAGGACGACCGGAGCAGAGGCGGCCGACCCGGAGCAGTCGACCACTGTCGACGACACCCCGTCCCGCACCGGACCGTCGTCGATGACGAAACTGATTTCATTCGACAACGACTGCACGACCATGTCCGCAGTTGTCGCCGGCGGCAATCCGGTGACGTTGGCCGAGCTGGCCGCAAGCGGCCCCAGGATTCGCGCCAATTCGCGCGGTATGGAGTGATCCGGCAGGCGCAGACCCAGCGTCGTGCGGCCGCCCCCCAGGAGCAGCGGCAACGCGCTGTCTGGCCGCCGGTCGAGGACAAGCGTCAGGCCGCCCGGCCAGAATGCTGTTGCGAGCCGCTCTGCGGCGGGCGAGAGCACGCACATCTGACGTGCCTGCTCGACCGAGTCGATCAAGAGCTGGATGCCCTTGTCGGCCGAACGGTGTTTCGCCGCGATGAGCCGCTCGACAGACTCGTCGCGCGGCAAAGCGGCCACGCCGTAGACGGTCTCGGTCGGGAGGGCGATCACTTCGCCTTTGCGCAGGTATTCCGCCGCGCGGTCGATCGCGTCACGATCAGTGCTTAACAAAACCTCCATTAGGCGGCTCCGCCACGAGTCAATTCGGCGACGCGCGGCCGCCCCGCCAGGTCGTCGTGAACATCGACGCTCCAACCGGGCAGCGTTTCAGCGGCCGCTGCCCGCACCGGATCGGCCTGGTCAGAGCCGATCTCGAGCAACGCCACGCCATCCGCGACAAGGGCCTGAGGCAGCTGCGCCAAGAGTCTGCGGATGATCGCCAATCCGTCCGCGCCGCCATCGAGAGCGAGTTGCGGCTCGAAGCTGGCCGCGATCGGCAACGTCGGTACGACGCCGGTTGGTATGTAGGGCAGATTGGCCAGCACCAGGTCGGCCGCGACGGTATCGGGTATTTCGGTCAAGTCGGCCTGGGCGAACTCGATGCTGCCCGCTACTCCGTGCGCGACCGCGTTCTCCATCGCCAGGGCCAGGGCGTCAGTAGATATGTCGGTCGCGCGCAACGTGACGTCGCCGCCGTAGCCGCGGTGGCGGCATTCGGCGGCAAGGGCAACCGCGATCGCGCCACTGCCCGTACCGACATCCCACGCCAAGAGCGGTCGCACGCCCGGATCCCGGGGAGCGTCGGTCAAACGTTGGCCGATCACGCCCAGCGCCAGGTCGACCAGTAGCTCGGTCTCCGGCCGCGGGATCAGCGCGCGCTCATCCACGCTCAGCGCGAGGCCGTGAAACTCCTTCAAACCGCGCAAATAGGCCACTGGAACGCCACTCGCACGCCGTTCAATTAAGGCCGCGAGGGCCTCCTGCTGGCCAGCTGAAACACGCGATCCGCCTTCAGCCAGCAGGGTCGCCCGGCCCACGCCCAGCACGTGTCCGAGGAGCAGTTCGGCGTCAAGCCGCGGCGTTTCTGATCCGGCGGCGTCCAGCTTCTGGCTGCCCGACCGCAGTAGGTCGGCGACGCTAGAGGCGGACGACGACATCCAGGTCGGCTGTTCGTCGGAGCACCTCGACCGAGATCGATCCCTCTTGCGCCGCGAACTCGAGATCGACCGTGGCATCGCCGACGCGCAGGCCCCGTACCCGCAGGCCGGGCAACCACGTTGGTAGGGCCGGGCGCACCAGCTCGAGCCGCTTGGCGCGCGCGTCAGGGCGCAGACCCAGGGTCGCGGCCACCAGGTGATAGAGCGAGCCTGCCGCCCAGGCCTGGGGCGAGCACGCCACCGGATAAGGCACGGGCAGCGGCGAGGTCGAGCGCTCGAAGCCACAGAAGAGCTCGGGCAGGCGCGCCTCGCGGAAATGCGCGGTCGCCTCGAATAGAGCCCCGGCCACAAGGCGCGTTTCATCGATCAGGCCGTAGCGCGCGAAACCAGCCGCGCAGATGGCGTTGTCGTGCGGCCAGACGGTGCCGAGGTGGTAACCGATCGGGTTGTAGCCCACCGTCTGGGCCGACAGCGTCCTGATGCCCCAGCCGCTCCACATACCACCAGCGGTCAGGACCTGCGCTGTCCGCGCGGCGCGATCGTGCTCAGCGATGCCCGTCCAGAGGGCGTGGCCGGCGTTCGAGCCGATGCCCGTCACCTGCCGCTTGGCGCCGTCAAGGGCCATGGCATAAGTGCCCGCGCTGTCCATCCAGAACGCGTCCTCAAAGCGCCGGCGCAGCTCGTCAGCCGCAGCATCCTGGGCTGTGGCGAGCTCGTCGTCACCGCGCAGTCGAGCCAGGCGAGCGACTCCACGCCGGGCGGCGTAGGCGTACGCCTGCACCTCGACGAGCGCGATCGGTCCATCGGCAATCGTGCCGTCCTGGTTGCGCACGCTATCGGCCGAATCCTTCCAGCCCTGGTTCACCAGGCCGCGCTCGGACCGGCGCTGATACTCAATGAAGCCGTCCCCGTCGAAATCGCCGTACTTGTCCATCCAGCCAATTGCCGCGAGGGCGTTGGGCCAGAGTTTCTCGACGAGCGTCGAATCGCCGGTCCAGCGTTCGTATTCGTCGAGCAGCATCAGCCACAGCGGCGTTGCATCGACGGTCCCGTAGTACGGCGTGTGCGGTATCTCACCGGTGCGGGCCAGCTCGCCCGTGCGCAGCTCGTGCAGGATTTTGCCCGGCGCCGCGTCACGAAACTCGTCCACCTCGGTCGCCTGGAGCCGCGCCAGGATCGACAGGGTCGACGAGGCGATCTCGGGTCGCACGGCCATCATTTGCAGGCTGGTAATGATCGAGTCGCGTCCGAAGAGGCAGCTGAACCAGGGCACGCCGGCCGCAATGTAGTGCTCGCCCGCGTCAGGGCCGTCGTTCCGTAGCAGGTTCAGGTCGGCCTTGGACCGCTCGAGCGCCTTTTCAGTGAGGACGTGGCTGGTCTCGATCGTCGCGCCGGCCGGCCACGGCTGAGGTGCTGTGTGCTGGGCTGACTGATCGAGCGTCGAGGCACGCAGGTTGATGCTCAATGTCTCATTGCGACCGGGCTGGATCAGCCAATCGAGCTCGAGCGTGGCGACGAGCGTGTCGAGCCCTGCGTCGGGCAGAGTGATCGCCGCGTGGTGCATCGGCGGGTCAAGAGTGATGCTGGTCTGCCGTTCGATTCCGTCCAATCCGCGGTATTTGAAGGTCAAGCCGTCGTCCGCCCACTCGTTGGCGAGCCGCTCGCCGCGGCGCGCGCGAACCAGGCCGCGGAGCTCGAAAATGTCCGCGTAGTCGGCGTCGAGCGTCAGCGTGAGGCGTGCCCGCTGCGCCACCGTCGTGTAATTGGTGACGGTCACGCGCTCGCTGAAATCATCGCCGACCTTCCGGTCGCGCACGACTCCCAGCGAATGACGGCGCAGCACGACTTCCGCGCTGCCGACGTCCGAGCCCTGCTCGAGCAGGTCGGGGTTGGCCATCTGGATGACGCTGTGCTGCGCCGCGGCCGGGCCGGCGCGGAGCACGACCGGGTGGGTGCCGTTCAGGAGTAGATCGTACGTGGACAGGAAGCGGGTATCGCCCAGGAAGAGGCCCAGGCCGCGGCCATCGCGCCGAACGTCACCGTGGGCGTTGCTCATCATGAACATGTCGCCCGACTTGAGGACGTGTACGCCGGTGAGATCGGTCGCGCGCACGATCGGCGGCGCGGGCGCGCCGGGCGCCAGCGGCTCGTTGAAGATGTCGCGCTTGGCGGTATCGGTGTCCGTCGCTCGGGCCATGTCCTCCTTTCCCTAGGCGGTGTCGTCGAGGTGTGAGAGTCGCTCCGCCTGATCGGTCGATATCAACTCGTCCAGCAGCCGATCGAGATCACCATCAAGCACATTGGGCAAATTGTGCAGGTCGACGTTGATTCGGTGATCGGTCACTCGATCCTGTGGAAAGTTGTAGGTGCGAATCTTCTCCGAGCGTTCGCCCGAGCCAACCATCGAACGGCGCGCTTCCGCTTCAGCTTCATGCGCTTTGTGCTGTTCCTGTTCGAGTAATCGTGCCCGAAGGACGCTCATCGCCTTGGCCCGGTTCTTGTGCTGGCTCTTCTCGTCCTGGATGGCGACGACGAGGCCCGACGGGATGTGTGTGATGCGCACGGCCGAGTCGGTCGTATTCACACTCTGGCCGCCCGGGCCCTGTGAGCGATACACATCGATGCGCAGGTCCTTCTCGTCGATTTGCACCTCGACTTCATCGGCTTCGGGCAGCACGGCAACGGTCGAGGTTGACGTGTGGATGCGGCCGCTCGACTCGGTTTCGGGCACGCGCTGAACGCGGTGAACGCCGCCCTCGTACTTGAGCCGGCTGTACGCGCCCTGGCCGCGCACCTCGAAGATCACCTCGCGCAGACCTCCGATGCCGGTTTCATTGGCAGAAATGAGCTCCGATTGCCAGCGATGACGCTCGGCATAGCGGCGATACATGCGGAAGAGCTGCGCGGCAAACAGTGCGGCCTCTTCCCCGCCCGTGCCGGCACGGATCTCGACGATCACGTTCTTGTCGTCGTTGGGGTCGCGCGGCAGCAGTTGCACGCGTAGCTGCTGCATGAGCTCCTGTTCTTCAGTGTGCGCTGTGTCGATCTCGTCGCGCGCCAGCTCGCGCAGCTCGGGGTCGCTCTCAGCAGCGTGCGCGTCGACCAACTGGGCGCGCACCTGGCGCAGGCGACGGTAGGTATTGACGATCGGTTCGATCTGGGACTGTTCGCGCCCGAGCGTGCGTCGAAGGTCGGAGTCGGCGGCCACTTCTGGTCGCGTCCACTCCGATTCGATCTCCGTCAAACGCTGCTCGAGCGCGTCCAGGCGCTCCTCGAGGCCCACTTAGGCGGCGCGGTCGGTCGCCGAGCCTGCTTTCTTCTCGGCACTGGCCATGGGGATAGGTGAGCGCACGGGATCGAGGCTGCCGGCCGGCGCCGCTTCACCGTTCGCGGCGAGAGCTTCCTGCATCGAGGCGATCGCGACTTCAATCTGCGCGTCGTCGGGTTGCTTGGTCGTGATGGCTTGCAGCCAGATGCCAGGCAAATAGAGCCAGCGGATCCACCAGTGGTGGCGGTAGCGCGCGCCGAAGCGCAGCAGCTCGTACGCAAGCGATGCGATGACCGGCACCAGCAGGACGCGCCCGATGATGCTAACCCAGATGTTCTGGCCCGCGAGGAGGCTGAACATCAGGATCGACAGGATAATGAAGATCACCAGGAACTCGGTGCCGCAACGCTGGTGCGCGGTGGGGTACTTGCGCACGTTGGCGACAGTCAGCGGCTCTTCATGCTCCAGGGCATGGATCGTCATGTGCTCCGCGCCGTGATACTCGAACGTGCGCTGAATGTCTTTGAAGCGGCTCACGACCAGCAGATAGCCGACGAAGATCACGACGCGGATCACGCCCTCGACAAGGTGCGCAATCAGGGCCTGACCCGGACCAAGCACGGCCTGCGTCGTCGCGCCCGCAAGGAAGAGCGGCAGCAGCACGAACAGCCCGACAGCCATGCCGAGGGTCACGATCAGTGTCAGCGCGATCGTGCCTTTGCCGAGCTCCTGCCCCTCGCCTTCCGCCTGGACTGAGCCCGACCTCATCAGCCAGCGCGTGCCAATTACGAGCGTCTCGTAGAGGAGCACGAGGCCGCGGAAAAACGGCGCTCGCGCAAAGCGATTGCGATGCAGGATCGAGTTGAGCGGCTCAGCGGCGGCCACGATTGAGCCATCAGGCGTGCGCAGCGCCACTCCGACGGCGTTGCGACCGCGCATGAGGACGCCTTCTAATAGGGCCTGTCCACCAAAATCAGTTCGCGCCATATTTGGGAAAGTCTAGGCCCGAGCGACGTCGGGCCTGACGATCAGAGTCGCGCCGTGCGCTCGAGGCGCTTCTGGAAGCGCTCGACCTGGCCGGCGGTGTCGATGATCGTGTGCTTGCCGGTGAAGAACGGGTGGCAGTTCGAGCAGATGTCGACATGCAGCGTGGGCTGCGTCGAACCGACCTCGAACTCGGTATGGCACGAGGCGCACACGACTTTCGCGGCGTAGTACTTGGGATGGCCCTCTGACTTCATTACTTTGCCGCCTCTGTGGCTGCTTCGGCCACGATGCTGACGCGCTTCTTGTTGCGCGCCTGGTGATCGAACTTGACCCGACCTTCGAGTGTCGCAAACACGGTGTAGTCGCGGCCGAGCGAGGTTCCCGGACCCGACAGAAAGGTCATCCCGCGCTGGCGCACGATGATCGAACCGGCTGATACCAGCTTGCCGTCGCCGGCCTTTACGCCCAGGCGCTGGCCGACGCTATCGCGGCCGTTCTTTGAGCTCGAACCGGCTTTCTTGTGGGCCATGTCTTAGCTGTCCTTCTTCTTGGCGCCTGGCTTATTCGTCGCCGGCTTCTTCGCGGGCGCCTTTGCGACCGGCTTGGCCGCCGTTGAGGTCTTGCTCTTTGCTGCAGCCTTGGGCGCGGCCTTGGTCTTGAGCGCCGCCTTGGTCTTGGGCTCCGACTTGGCCTTGGATGCCGCTATGGAGTCGGCCGTCTTCTCGGCTGTCTTGGCCTTGGCTTCCTTGTCCAGCTTGGCTGCGAGCGCCTGGTCGGCCGTGGCCTTCTTCTCGGCGTCGGCCGACGCCGTGGCCTTCGCCTTGGAAGTTTCCTTCTCCTCGGCCTTGGCCTCGTCTGCAGCGCTGCGGCCACCGAACGAGATGTCGGCGATGCGCACGACCGTCTGCTCTTGGCGATGACCGTTCTTCGCGCGGTGGCGCGCCTTGGGCCGGTACTTGAATACGATCACTTTTTCGCCGCGATCCTGACGAACCAGGTTGGCCGTTACCAACGCGTCATCGACTACCGGCGTGCCGATACTCGCCTTGTCGCCGTCAGCAACCAATAGGACGCGATCGAATTTGATCGTGTCGCCGGGCGTGCCCTCGAGCCGCTCCACCGCGAACTCGCTGCCGAGCTCGACGCGGTATTGCTTTCCACCTGTTTCGATGACGGCGTACATGACTCTCCGGGCGCGCGGGTGATGGGTCGTTGAAAATCGAAGGGGTCTTGAGCGCGAACGGAGAGGATACAACAAGAGTGGCGAGGAGCGAAAGAGTGGGACCGCGGTACCGGTCAGCGACCTACCCATCGTCACCTATCCACACACTCAGGCACGCGCGACGATGCGCGTACATCCATGAAACTCGATCCGCGCATGACCCACTACAAGACGCTGATGCTGGCGGAGATAGCCGACCAGGAGATCATCAGCACGGTCTATCGCAAGCTCGCCCAGCGCTACCACCCCGACGTCGATCCGTCGCCGGAGGCGGCGCGGCGGATGGCCGCAATCAACGAGGCGCACGAGACGCTGCGCGATTCGGAGAAGCGGCGCAAGTACGACGAGTGGCTGGCGTCGCGGCGCGACCGCCGGGCGGGCGATCGGCTCACACGCGCGCACGACGAAGTTGGCTACGGCCCCGCTGGTGCCGCGGTCGGCCCGCCCAGTGGCAGCGTCCTCGAATTCGGCCGTTACAGCGGCTGGACGCTGGGCCAGATCAAGCGCACCGACCCGGAGTTCCTGGAGTGGCTGCTGCGCGCCCCAATGGGCCGCGGCTACCGTGCCGAGATCGAAGTCCTGCTGGGACGCCGCACGACGACCTCTTGAAGCAAACGGCCGCTACCACGAAGGCCGCGGTTGCTCCGAACGCATGGCAATGCTCTGTAAGAGCCCGAGCGCGATTGCGGTGCTCACCAGAGACGCGCCACCGTGGGTGATGAACGGCAATGGGATGCCGGTGACCGGCATCAATCCGGCAATCATGCCCGCATTGACGAGGATCTGGAACACGATCATCGCCCCTGTGCCGCCCGCGAAGGCGATCCCGAAAACCGACCCTGAGCGATAACCCACGCGCATGATTCGCCAGAGCAGCCAGATGAACAGCAGAAAGACCAACATGCCGCCGACGAAGCCGAGTTCCTCGAGCAGCACGGCAAAGGCAAAGTCGGTCGACTGAACAGGCAGCAGGGAGCTCGCACCGGCGCCACCAGTCAAACCCTTGCCGAAGAGACCGCCCGAGCCCACGGCGATCTGCGCCTGGATGACCTGGAAGCCAGCGCCCTGTGGGTCGGACGATGGATCGAGGAATGACAGCAGGCGGCGGCGCTGGTAGTCCTGCAGGACCGACCAGATGATCGGCACCATGGCCACGACCGCACCTGCGGCGAGGCCCATCCAGCGCACGCTCGCGCCACTCAGGAACAGCGCGCCAGCGGCGATAGCAACGATGACAAGGGCGCTGCCGAGGTCGGGCTGGATCATCACCAGCAGGAATGGCGGCGCGATCAGCATGCCCACGCCGATCAAAGTCGAGACGTTGCCCAGCTTGTCGCGTCGCGCCTGCAGGAAGGTGGCGAGCACGCCGATCATCACGACCTTCGAGATTTCCGAGATCTGGAACGTCAGTCCGCCGATCGACAGCCAGCGCTGGGCGCCATTGATGGTCACGCCGATGATCAGCGTCAGGACCAGCAGGCCGATGTTCGCGAAGTAGATAAAGAACGAGAACGTCCGCAGCCAGTGATAGTCAAACGCCGCCACGGCAGCGAAGGCGACGATGGCGATCGCGAACCACATCAGACCACGGGTAAAGATCGAGGCCGGACCGAGCGGGCCGTCGGGGCTGTTTGTCCACGCCATCAGCAAGCCGATCACCCCAAGGGCGAGCGCCGCCACCGCGAGCTGAATGTCAAATGAGCGCCAGCTGCCGGAATCCGGCCGCGCCTCGAACGTGCTGCCGGCTGAGCGCTCGATGCGCATCGCGGTCATTTCGCCGACACCCTAGTTACCACCCCACAGGTTGCCGCCCTGCAGGAGATCGGGCCGCGTGAGATCCACGCCCAGGTTGTAGTGCGCCTGGAGGAAGTATTTGACCATCTCGGTCGCGGCGTTTGCCTTGACGACGGCGTCATACGCGAAGGCGATGATGGCCAGCTGTGAGTCGGTCTTGGCGGGATCGCCGGGTGTGTCGGACGTGAAGTTCGGCACGAACGCCACGAACCACGAGTGGAACGGAAGACGGCCCTCACCGTCGCGAACCCCGAATTCGGCCGTTCCGGTCTTGCCCGCAACCACGAGTGGCTCATCTACCAGGTTGCCCGAATGGCGACTCGTCACGACTTCACGCGCCGCAAGGCGCATTGTCTGGAGCACGTCGGGATCGACGCCCACTTGAGATAGGACCTGCGGCTGGAAATCCTGAACGATCGAGCCGTCGGGGGCGAGCACGCGGCGCACAATCTGGGGCTTGTAGAGCGTGCCGCCATTGGCCAGCGCCATGTAGGCGTTCAGCAGCTGCAAGGGCGTGACAGCGTCGTATCCCTGGCCAATGCCAGCGTGGTAAACCTCGCCGGGATACACGTTCTGGCCGAAAGTGGCCTGCTTCCAAGCGTTCGTCGGGATTATGCCCCTGGCCTCTGCCGGAAGGTCGATACCGGTGCGCTTGCCGAAGCCCCATTGGTCGGCCCAGTAGGCCAACCTGTCCGCCCCCAGCATTCCCGCGACTTGATAGAAGTACGTGTCGCTCGACACAGCGTAGGCCTGGGTGACGTTCAGTGGGCCAAAGCCTCTGGGGTTCCAGTCTCGGTACTTCTGCGTGCCGATCTCGATGTAGCCCGCCGTCTCCAACGTCGAGGTGGGCGTGATAACGCCGTCCATCAAGCCGCCCGAGGCGGTCACGAGCTTGTAGGTCGAGCCGGGCGGGTACTGCTCTGAGATCGCATAGTTCACCAGCGGGTGATTCGAGTTGTCGATGAGCGCCTGGTATTGGCTATTGCTGATTCCGCTCGCAAAGAGGTTGTCGTCATAGGTGGGCAGGGAAACCATGCCGAGGATCTCGCCCGTCTGCGGGTTGGCGACGATGATCACGCCGTGCTGCAGGTTCATGATGTCGGTCGCCCACTGGAGGGCCTCCGTCGCCTGCTGCTGGATCTCGGTGTCGATCGTCAGTTCAAGGGAGTTGCCCGCGATCGGCTGCTGCGTGATATCGGGTGGACCAATCACATCGCCCGACGCGTCGCGTTGGACGGTCTCTGAGCCGTACGTGCCGCGCAACACGCTCTCGTACGTGTCTTCGACGCCGGTCTGGCCAATATCGTCGTCGTTGAGGTAGCCCTGCCCTGACAGGGTGTCGAGCTGTTCGGCCGTGATCGGCGAGACATAGCCCATAACGTGCGACAGCAGCGGCCCGTATTCGTATTCACGGCGGTCTTCGATCGCGACCTCCACGCCGGGGAGGTTGCGGCTCTCTTCGACGATGATCCGCGCCGCGTCGCTTGAAATGTCGGACGCGATGCGCACGAGTTCGAAGCGCTTGCTTGCGTACTTATCGACTGCGGCGATGATGTCAGGTTGGTCCAGGCCCAGGAGCGTGGCCAGTTGACTGGCGACGTCGTCGCGCTGGCTGAACGGCAAGTCTGCCGGGCGGATGTACACGACATAAGAGGGCACGTTGATCGCGAGGTCGCGTCCGTTGCGGTCGTAGATGATGCCGCGCGACGAACGGATGGGGATCGTCTTGTTCTGATTCTGGGCAGCCAGGTCGCCGTAGTAGCCGCCCTGGATGCCCTGCATGTAGAAGAGTCGCGTCGTGAGCGCGCCAAGCACCAGCACGACAATCAGGCCGAATACGCCGAAACGAACCCCAAGCCTGTGCTGCGGCGGTTCTGGCCGGCCGAGCACGTAATCAGACACTCGGCAGCTCCGCGCCGATCACCAGTCGACCCGCTCGGGCGTGCCGAAGCGTCGCTCGATCGCGCCAAAGATGGTGGCAATAGGAATAGCCAACAGGCCGTTCATGAAGGCCGCGACCAGCACCGACGCGAGCGAGAACGCGAACGGCACGCCTTCAGTTGCTACCAGGATCACAGCGATTGCCCCGTGCAGCAGCGGCGTCAAAACGACGGTTATGGCAACAGCTAGCCAGCGCCGGCTTGGCCCGCCGATCCGCGCCACGACCATTGCAATGCCGAGCACGAGGAGGAGCGTGAGCGTGGCTGCACCCAGGGGTCGGTCGGGAATGAGCAAATCGATCATCAATCCGCCTAAAAACGCGGCCACCAGACCATCCTCGATGCCGAGCACGATCGTCGCGCTCACGGCGCAGACGAGGACCAGATCTGCGGTGGCGCCGGCGATCTGGATCTCAGGCAGCACGGTCGCTTCGAGGAGCGCCGCGACCAATGTGAATAGCGCCGCGAAAGGGATGGTCAAGAACTGGACTCCGCGTGTGCGATGGCCGCGCGGCGATCGCGGTGGACTTCGAACTCCGCGCATTGTCAGCGGGCAAATGACTGCGCTTCGTGCGGCCGAGTATAGGCGCGCTCGCTGTGAACCCAGCCGGCGTGCAAACGCCACCGTTTCCACGTGAAACGACTTCTCAGTTGACGCTTGAGCCGGATCGCTTTGTTTCACGTGAAACGAGGAGATAAGCGGCGCGAAACCGCCCGTGAAGGCAGCGCCGCAACAATGGGTCCCGCCGCCCTTTCAGATAGAATCAACGGACGTGAATGCAGCCTCTTCCCTCGGCCGCTGAGTGGGCGACATCATCGCTTGCGCAAATCAAAAGGGCGGCGTTGGCAAGACCACGACGGTCATCAACCTGGCGGCGTATCTCGCGTTGGCGGGCCGGCGCGTCCTCGTAGTCGATCTCGATCCCCAAGGCAACGCCACGAGCGGGCTCGGCTTCGATAAGTCGATGCCGGCGAGCTCGATCTACCCGGCCCTCGTGGATCCGTCGACCGTGGCCTCGATCATCCAGCCGACCCAAATCGAGAACCTGGGCCTGATCCCCTCCGGTCAGGATCTCGCCGGAGCAGAAGTGGAACTGGTCGGGGTAGCGCAGCGCGAGCGCAAGTTGTCGGCCGCACTTCGTCCGCTGCGCCAGGCGTATGACTTCATCATCCTCGATTGCCCGCCTGCGGTCGGTCTTTTGACTGTCAACGCCCTGACTGCCGCCGACGCGGTGCTGGTGCCGATCCAGTGCGAGTACTACGCACTGGAGGGTCTCGGTCAGCTCCTGGCGACGATTGACCTGGTGCGCGACAACCTGAATCCGCGGCTGCGCCTCGCCGGCGTGCTGCTGACCATGTACGACGCGCGCACGACACTGTCTGCCGACGTGGCCGCAGAGGTCCGTCGCCACCTTAATGGAACGGTGTACGAGACGATCGTGCCACGCTCAGTTCGCCTCGCCGAGGCACCCTCCTACGGCCGTCCGATCCTGCGCTACAGCCCCGAGTCACGCGGCGCCCAGGCGTATGCGGCGTTGGCCGAAGAAGTGCTCCGGCGCCATCCCACGGCCACAAACAGCGAGGCTCCGGCCTGGGTGGGCGCGTGACTGCTGACTTGCGCCGCACCAGCGGACTCGGCCGCGGTTTGGCGGCTTTGATCCCGCAACGCGATGAAACGGCCGCCTCGATCGAGCTGCCGATCTCCTCGATCAGCCACAACCCATACCAACCGCGCAAGCGCTTTGAGCAGGACGCTTTGGCCGAGCTGGCCGACAGCATCTCCGAGCACGGCGTCCTGCAGCCCATCCTGGTGACGCCGAGCGCCGGCGGCTATGTGTTGATCGCCGGGGAGCGGCGTCTGCGCGCGGCCCAGATCGCCGGCCTGGAGCGCATCCCGGCCCTTGTGCGTGAGGCGGACGAGGGCGCGCAGCTCGCCTGGGCGCTCATCGAGAACATGCAGCGCTCCGATCTCAATCCGCTGGAAGAGGCGCAGGCATTCCGCCAGCTCATCGACGAGTTCGGCCTGACCCACGACGAGGTCGGGTCACGTGTCGGTAAATCGCGCTCCGCCGTGGCCAACACGCTCCGACTACTGGATCTGGATGCGCGGGTTCAGTCGGCCCTTACCGATGGTCAAATCTCAGAGGGTCACGCTCGCGCGATCGCGGGTGTCGCGGATCCGGCAAAGCAGGCGCAAACGCTTTCTCAGGTAGTCTCCGCTGGCTTGTCGGTGCGGCAAACCGAGGAACTCGTACGCCGTGCGATTAAGCAGGAACCCCAGTCAAGACGCTCCGCGCCCGCACGAACTGCTGACGTGGAACGGCTGGAACGCGGCCTGCGCGAGGCGCTGGCCACAAAGGTGACGCTCAACACCAGCCGCAAGGGGGGCAAGATCACGATCGAGTACTACACCCAGGAAGAGCTTGAGCGTCTATACGACCGACTCACCGGCGGCAACTCGTGACTGACCAGCTCACGAAGCCGACGGCGAAGGCCACTAACGGCAACGGGCGCAAGGTCAAGGGCGCGGCGGAAGGTGCGTACACCGCCGAGAGCATCCAGGTCCTGGAGGGCCTCGAGGCCGTTCGCAAGCGACCGGGCATGTACATCGGCTCGACCGATGCACGCGGCCTGCATCACCTGATCTGGGAGATCGTCGACAACTCGATCGACGAGGCGATGGCCGGTGAAGCCACGCTCATCGAGCTGACCATCAAGGCTGACGGCAGCGTGGTCAACCGCGACAACGGCCGTGGCGTCCCTGTTGGCAAGCAAAAGCAAACTGGTCGCGACGCACTCGAGGTCGTGCACACCGTGCTTCATGCCGGCGGCAAATTCGGCGGTGGCGGCTACAAGGTTTCGGGCGGGTTGCACGGTGTGGGCGTGAGCGTCGTCAACGCCCTGTCGGAGTGGCTGTATGTCGAATCGGCATTCGGCGACAAGGTCTGGCGCCAGGACTATGTCCGCGGCAAGCCCGCTAACGAGGTTCACGCCCTCCGTTCGAGCAACGGCAGCCACGGCACGCTGACAGCATTCAAGCCTGACGCGCTCGTCTTCGAGACGCTCGAGTGGAGCTTCGACACGGTCGCCCAGCGATTGCGCGAGTCGGCGTATCTCAATAAAGGCCTGTGGATCAAGTTCGTTGACGAGCGGGAAGAGCCGGCGCGCGAAAAGAGCTTCTACTTCGAGGGTGGGCTCATCAGCTTTGTGCGCCACCTCAACCGCGGCCGCGATGTGCTCCATCCGCGGCCCATATACGCGGAGCGGCGCGACGGTGCGACGCAGGTCGAGGTCGCGATCCAGTACAACGACGGCTACGCCGAGAGCGTTTTTGCCTTCGCCAACAACATCAACACGGTGGACGGCGGCACTCATGTCACTGGCTTCCGCGCGGCACTGACCGGCTCCCTCAACGACTATGCCCGCAAGAACGCGATCCTCAAGGACAACGACGCCAATCTGTCGGGCGACGACGTGCGCGAAGGCCTGACTGCGGTCATCAGCGTCAAATTGACCGATCCCCAGTTCGAGGGCCAGACCAAGGCCAAGCTCGGCAACGCCGAGGTCAAGGGCCAGGTCCAGGCGGCAGTCGCCGAGGGCATCAACCAATATCTCGAGGAGAATCCCCAGGACGCTCGGCGAATTGTCGAAAAATCGCTTCTCGCCGCGCGGGCGCGCGACGCTGCCCGCAAGGCACGTGATCTGGTTATCCGCAAGTCAGCGCTCGAGGGGAGTGCGCTGCCGGGCAAGCTGGCCGACTGCCAGGAGCGCGACCCAGCCCGGAGCGAGCTCTTCATCGTCGAGGGTGACTCGGCCGGTGGGTCGGCCAAACAGGGCCGCGATCGCCACTTCCAGGCTGTGCTGCCCATGTTCGGCAAGATGCTCAACGTCGAGAAGGCGCGCATCGACAAGGTGCTGTCGAGCGAGAAGATCCGGCCGCTCATCATCGCCCTGGGCGCGGGCATCGGCGAGTCGCTCGACATGGCCAAGCTGCGCTACCACAAGATCATCCTGCTGGCCGACGCGGACGTGGACGGCGCACATATTCGGACGCTCCTCATGACCTTCTTCTATAGGCACATGCCGAGCATCATCGAGAACGGCCACCTGTACTTTGCCCAGCCTCCGCTATATCGAGTGAGCACGGGCAAGGTGACGCGCTACGCCCACGACGACCGTGATCGCGAGCGCATAGTCAAGGAGTTCAAGACTAAGAACCTGACCATCCAGCGCTTCAAGGGGCTGGGCGAGATGAACGCCGATCAACTCTGGGAGACCACGATGAATCCGGGTACGCGGACGCTGCTCCGGGCCGACATCGAGGACGCCACTGAGGCTGACCGCATGTTCAGCACCTTGATGGGCGAAAAGGTCGAGCCGCGGCGCGACTTCATCAAGGCACGTGCGCGGCAGGTCCAGAATCTTGACGTTTAGGGGTGGGAGCGAGGGACGCGCGCAGCAGCAGCAGCCGCGGAGGGAGAGGCTAGTGCCGTCCGAGGTGACAGCCCGCGCACAGGCCCTCGTTGCCGAGCGTCTGCCGCAGGCCCGTGGTTTGGGCCAGGCATTGGCCGAGCTCACCGATCAACCCGAGGAATTCGTCAAGGTCGTACGCGAGGGTCTGACCGCCCTCGCCGATGATGCCTACGCCACGGAGCAGGCGCGCGTCACGCCCGGCGCCGGTGCGATCTTCGGAGTTCGCAACCCGCTCCTCGCCGCGCTAAATCGCCAGGTCAGGGCTGCGCTGAAGCAAGGCTCGTCGGCTAGCGCACTTTGGCTCGCTGAGCGCCTGGCGACCGAGCCGGAGCGCGAGTTCACGATCATTGCCCACACCTGCCTGCTGCGCTCGCTCCCCGACGACCCGGAGCGGACATGGCAGCTGATGCGTGGCCTGGCTCGCGCCGCGCACGAATGGATCAGTGTCGACTCGCTGGCCGAGCTCTATGCCGCGGGCATCCTGCGCGAGAGCTACCGCTGGGCTGAGCTGGAGCAGTTGGTGTACTCGGCCAGCAAGTGGGAGAGGCGGTTGGTCGGTGCCACGATTGCTCGTCTGCCGTACGAATTGAAGGGCCCCGATCGATCGCGCCTGCTCAATTCACCCGCTTTGACGCTTATCGAATCGCTGCTTGGCGACGCCGAGCCGGACGTTCAGAAGTCGCTTTCATGGGCGTTGCGCTCATGGACCGACGTCGATCAACGCGGCGTCGTCGAATTGATCCGCGCCCAGGCCGTCGATGCGCACACGACCAACGACGGCCACAAGGCGTGGGTCCTGCGCGACGCCTTGACCGCACCGCACATCGACGCCTCATACGCCGCCGAGATTCGGGCCCGGCTCGAGGGTGTCCGTCGCGACGGCCATGCGCCGGCAACCAGCCGCGCGGCAGAAACGGCACGCGGCTTCGTCGGCTATGAGCGCCTCGCCGACGCGGCGATCTCCCAACAGGGTGTGCGCCAGGGCGCAGGGCAGGGCGGGCGATGACCGAAGAAGGCCGCATAGTCCCGATCCGTATCGAGGACGAGCTGCGCGTCTCGTACCTCGACTACGCGATGAGCGTCATCGTCAGCCGCGCGCTGCCCGATGTGCGCGACGGCCTCAAGCCCGTCCATCGCCGAATTCTGTACACGATGCACGAGATGGGGCTCACCTCCGCATCGAGCTACCGCAAGTGCGCCGCGATCGTCGGCGAGGTGATGGGCAAGTACCACCCGCACGGCGACGTCGCGCTATACGACGCGCTCGTTCGCCTCGCCCAGACGTTCTCGCTCAGATACCCGCTGATCGACGGCCAGGGCAACTTCGGCTCGGTCGACGGCGACCCGCCCGCGGCGATGCGCTATACCGAGGCGCGCATGACGGCCATCTCGGCCGAGGTCCTGGCCGACATCGACAAGCAGACGGTCGACTTCGTCGAGAACTACGACGGCACCCGCCAGCAACCGAGCGTCCTGCCGGCGAAGCTGCCCAACCTGCTGGTGAACGGCTCATCGGGCATCGCCGTCGGCATGGCGACCAACATTCCGCCGCATCACCTGGGTGAAGTCGCAGCGGCAACTATCGCGCTGATCGACAACTCGCAGCTCACCAACGACGAGTTGTGCAACTTCGTGACCGGCCCCGACTTCCCGACCGGCGCCACGATCTTCCGGCGCGACACCCGGCGCAACGCGCTGACCGGAGAGGTCGAGGAGTTCGATGCGATCCGCGAGATGTACGCGCACGGCCGCGGGCGCGTCGTGATGCAGGCGACAGTCGCCTTCGAAGAGACGCGCCAGCAGCGCATGGCGATCGTCGTGACGGAGCTGCCGTTCCAGGTCAACAAGGCGAGCCTCGCCGAGAAGATCGCGGACCTGGTCCAGCATAAGAAGGTCGAAGGCATCGCCGACATCCGCGACGAATCTGATCGCGACGGCATGCGCCTGGTCATCGAGTGCAAGCGCGATGCCGCGCCGCGCAAGGTGCTCAACAACCTGTTCAAGCACACGCCGCTCAAGCTCGCCTTCAACATGAACATGCTGGCGCTGGTCGACGGTCAGCCACAGACACTGCCGCTCAAGGGCGTCCTCCAGCACCACATCGACTGGCGGCGCGAAGTGGTCCGCCGCCGAACCGAGTTCGACCTGGGTCGAGCGAAGGATCGGGCGCACATCCTCGAGGGGCTCAAGATTGCCCTCGACAACCTCGATGCGGTCATCAAGACGATCCGCGAATCGGCCGACGTCGACACGGCTCGCGCCAACCTGATCAGCCGCTTCGAGTTGAGCGAGATCCAGGCCAACGCCATCCTCGAGATGCAGCTGCGCCGTCTGGCCGCGCTCGAACGCAAGAAGATCGAGGACGAATACCTCGCCACGATCAAGTTGATCGCCGAGCTCGAGGACATCCTGGCCAACCCGGGGCGCGTCCTGTCCATCATCAAGGATGAGCTGAGTGAGCTGAGCGCCAAGTACGCCGGCGAGCGCAAGACGCGTGTCCAGGAAGACTCCAGTCGCGAGCTGACCGACGAGGACCTCATCGCCGATGAGGACGTGGTCGTCACCGTTTCGACGCGCGGCTACATCAAGCGCCAGCCGCTGGCCACTTACCGCCGCCAGATCCGCGGCGGCAAAGGCATCATCGGCGCGCGCACGGTCGAAGAGGACGCGGTCGAGTACCTGCTTGTCGCGGGGACCCATGACTGGGTGCTGTTCTTCACCAACCAGGGCCGCGTGTTCAGCTCCAAGGTGCACGCGATCCCGGCGCCCACCGAGCGCACATCGAAGGGCATGCCCGTCGTGAATCTCGAGGGCGTCCAGCTCGAACCACCCAATGAGCGCGTCCTCGCGATCGTGACGATCCCCAACTTCGAGAAGGGCGACAACATGGTCATGGCGACCCGCAAGGGCATGATCAAGAAGACGCCCATCGAGCAGTTCGAGCGCGTGCGCTCGACAGGCATCCGCGCGATTACGGTCGCAGCGGACGATGAGCTGGCGTGGGTCGGCGTCTCGTCTGGTAAGGACGACGTGATCCTCGCGTCAGCGCTTGGTCGGATCGGTCGCTTCAATGAGACCGAGGTGCGACCCATGGGTCGCGACGCGGCCGGTGTAATCGGCATCCGACTCGCGAACAAGGAAGACCAGGTTGTCGGCATGGGCATCCTCAAGCCGACCAATGACATCCTCGTCCTGACCGAAACGGGCTACGGCAAACGCGTCGCTCAAACCGAGTTCCGACGCATGCACCGCGGCAGTCAGGGTGTGCGCCTCATCGCACTCGAGGGATCCAAGACCGGCAAGGTCGCCGCGGTCAGCCTGGTCGACGAGACCGACGAGGAGCTGCTGCTCATCAGTCGCGAGGGCCAGGTCGTGCGGACAGATGTTCAGAGCGTCAATCGCTACGGCTCACAGGCGCGCGGCGTGATTGTGATGCGCGTCAATGAAGGTGACGACGTCGCGGGCATCGCGGTCTTCCGCGCGGACAGCCGCGAAACGGTCATGCCGGGGCTGGCGGACGGGGAACCGATGCCCGACAATGACGCCCCGGGCGGAGGTACTTCGTGAGCGCATTCGGCGGGCGGGCCGCGAGCGTCTATAGCGACAACTACGACCTCTATACAGGCAACTCGAACCCCGAACTGGCGCGCAAGATCGCGCGCTATTTAGGGCGTGAGCTGGGTCATGCCGAAGTCTTCGAGTTCGCGAACGAGAACATCTTCGTGAAGATCGAGGACAACGCGCGCGACCGCGACGTGTTCATCGTCCAGCCCACGTGCCGCCCGGTGCAGAAGTCGATCATGGAGCTGCTGATCATGATCGACGCCTTCAAGCGCGCCAGCGCCGGGCGAATTACGGCCGTTATCCCGTACTACGCCTACGGCCGCTCTGACAAGAAGGACCAGCCACGCGTACCCATCACGGCGCGTCTCGTCGCCGACATGATCAGCGTTGCCGGCGCCGACAGATTACTCACGATGGATCTGCATCAAGGCCAGATCCAGGGCTTCTTCTCGATCCCGGTCGATGAGCTGACCGCGGTGCACATGCTGTCGAACTACTTCAAGCGCCTCAACCTCGATGACCTCGTCGTCGTGACCGACCTTGGCTTCGCCAAGCGCGCACGGGCCTTCGCCGAAATACTCGAGGCGCCGCTCGCCGTCATCGAGAAGCGTCGCCAGGGCAACCTCGATCGGGCCGAGTTGCTCAACGTCATCGGTGAAGTCAAGGGCAAGCGGGCGATCATCGTCGACGACGAGATCGACACCGCGAGCACAATGATGGAGATTGAACGCGCCCTGATCCGCGAGGGAGTGACCGACATCTACGCGTGCGCCACGCACGGCGTGCTGTCCGACCCGGCGATCGACCGCCTGCGCACTTCCGAGATCAAGGAGATCGTGATCACCGACACGATCCCGCTGCCTGCCGCCAAGCACCTGCCGCTGATCAAGGTCCTCAGCGTCGCGCCGCTCATCGGCGAGGCTGTCAGGCGCATCCACCGCGGAGAATCTGTCGGCGCCCTGTTCGGCAGCGACATGGGCCTCGTCCAGGAGATGATCATGTGGGACGAGGAGACGCCGCGCGGCGATGATCGGCCGCGTGGTCAGGCGGACGCTGAGGTCGATGCGCCCAAGGTGAGTGCCTGATGAGCCTCAAGCTTTACAGGCCGACGCCCAACGGGCTCGAGCCCAATCCGGTCGAAGTCCGGACCTGGCGCAGCCGCCTCGTCTCGCGCCGCTGGAAGCCCGCCGCGCTCGACAACCCCGAGCAGCACGCAACGAGCAGCCGCATGGCCGTCGCGTTCTGGCTGGTGCTTGCCGTGACTACGTTCTTCCTGCTACTCGTCGGCTACGGCACTGGCTTCTGGGCCTAGGTCCGCTCGAACACGAACAGGTTGTTCAGACCCAACTGAAAAGTTGAGCGTCGCAGGACTCGGAAGTGCGGCATCGGAAACAGGCCCAAGGTGTCGGCCGGTTTGAATCCGTAGTGCTCGTGGAGCGCGATCCCGGCGATCAGTCGGAGCCGCAAGAGCAGATGCAGGATGTCGTCGACCCGTGGTGACGGGACCGTGATGACGACGCGGCCGCCGGTATTCAGCGACGCGACGAAAGCATCGCCCAAGCAGCCTTGGACCTGGCGTGGCAGATGCTCTAGGACGGCCAGCAGCGTGATCACATCGAACGTCTTGCCGGCGGGCAGGTCATCCGGAAATCGGCCGGCGATCAGCTTGTAACCGCGGCCCTGGAATGACTGCGTGAGGCTCGGCTCGATCCCGACCGCGTGCTTCACATGGCCCATCATTCCGCGCACGAATTGGCCGTCGCCGGAGCCGATGTCGAGCAGGGTCGATCCCTCCGGAATGAATCGCTTGACCTGAGCGATGCGCCGGTTGCGTAACCAGCGATCGAGCGGCTTGAGGTGGGCCGACTCCTCTGTGGGCAGGCTATTCCCCAGCGCTCGTATCCTCTGGCGCAGCCTGGGTGGGCGGCGCTATGGGCTCCTGCGTGATCTCCATCAGGCTCGCCAGGAACGCGGCCAGCCACACTTGCACAGCCGCGGCGAGACCAGTAAACGACAGGACAAGGACGCGCAGGATGCGCTGGTCGTCGAGCGGCCCAAAGTTGACCGCGACCCACTGCCACACGGACCAGATGAGGCCAATCAACGCGACCGCGAAGAGCACCAGTCCAAGGACGAGCAGTCGCTCCGGCGTCAGGCTGCGCAGGAATCCCGAATAGCGCGCCGACGGCGGCAGCAGGCCACGCGCCGTTGCGTAGCGCCGGGCGATCGCGGCGAACGTGATCGCCTGGATGCCTATCAGCAGCACCATGCACGCCGCGACAAAGGTGTGGACACCAAAGGCATTCGCGCCAACCCGCAGCTCGCCCGGGAATAGGAGGACGACTCCAGTGAGCCCCACGGCGAAGAGAGCCAGTCCCGGATACAGGAACAGCCAGCGCGGGCTGTAGATCAGCAGGAAGCGCAGGTGGCGCCAACCGTCGCGCCAGGTGCGCAGATGAGGGGGTCGGGATCGGCCATCCTTGGCCAGGCTGGTCGGAACCTCGGTGATCGAGTAGCTCGCCAAGGCCGATCGAACGACCATCTCGCTGGCGAACTCCATGCCCATGGTCGACAGTCCCAGACTGCGCATGCGTTCTGTGTTGAAGCCGCGCAGGCCAGAGTGGAAGTCGCCGATCGGGATGCGGAAGAAAAGACGACCAAGCCACGACAGCACCGGGTTGCCCAAATACCTGTGCGACGCCTTCATCGCGCCGGCGGCGATGCCACCTTTGAACCGATTGCCCATGACGAGGTCCGTGCCGGTGCGCAGCTGTGTCAGGAACGGCATTAGGTTGCTGAAGTCGTACGAGTCGTCGGCGTCGCCCATGATCGTGTACGTGCCACGCGCGGCGGCGATGCCTCCGAGGAGCGCCGCTCCGTAGCCGCGCGCAGCCACGGGCACGACGCGCGCGCCTTCGTTCGCCGCGATCTGGCGCGAGCCGTCAGTGCTGCCGTTGTCGGCAACAACGACCTCGCCGTCGATGTTGTTGTCAGCCAGGAACTTGCGCGCTTTGCGGATGCACGTGGCCAGCGTCTCAGCCTCGTTGAGACACGGCATCAGGATGGTCAGCTCCATCGTTACCAGCCGGTCCACTGCCAGCCAAAGAGCTGGACCGGCGCGAACTTGAACACCCACAGCACGCCCCACAGGTTGACCAGCACCGCCAGGCCGATCAGCACCAGGTGGTACCAGCGCGCCTTGGGCACGGCCATCACGGCCAGGAGCCACACGAACGGCATGAAGTCGAGCCCGTAGCGATATCCGAATTGGGCCCAGCCAGTCGCGGCGAACATCCAGTCACCTAGAGCGAGTACGACGATCGCCGCCCAACACGCAATGGCCAGCCGATCGCGCAGGCCAACGGCGAGCGTAATTGCCACGCCGATCAGGATCCAGAACGGTAAGAGGTGCAGGCCGAGCGGCAACTGCGCCGTGCTCCACGTCGACAGGTGCAGATCCAGGCCGATGGCCGCGATGAACATGACCGCCGCGGCCAGGATGAGCGCCACCGCGCCGAGGGTTGCCGCGAGGCGGTAGCGGCGCAGGTGGACGAAGAATGCAAGCAGCAGGGCCGGCGACACAACCCATAGCGCGGTGCCGGCATATGACGGCCACACATATGAACCGTGGTCGCTGAAGATGGGCATCTGCTCGAACACGATCGGGATGTGGCGGGCGATGTACGAGATATCGAAGATGCCGTGGCTGTAGACGCCCGCGAGATTGGTCTGGTAGATCTGCTCTGACAGGCTGTAGCCCGTCTCGAACGGGTTGTTGAAGCGCAGGTAGTTCACGATGCCGGTGAACACCAGGAACGGAGCGACGCCAAGCGCGAGCAGGACCAATGGTTGTAACCGGATGCGCCGCAGCAGCGACACGCCGGGCGCGAGGTTCAGCCATTGGTCGGACAGGGCCACGAGCGGGAATAGTCCCGCAATCAAGACTGACGGGCGGCATGTGAAAGCTGCGCCAATGAATATCCCGGCGAGCAGGGCGTTGCGCCGGTTGGTCGTCGCCCAGATCGCCGCGAACAGGAACATCACCGACGTCACGTGGGCGAAGTGCCAGACGCTGCCGTCAGCGGCGCTGTAGAAGAACGTGGTTCCGAACATCGCCATGACCGTCATGGCGAGCTGCGTTTTCAGATCGCTGCTGAAGCGGCGCGTGATCGCAAAGACGATGACCGCTGTCAGGCCGCCCAGCAGGCACGAGATAAGCGTCTGGTTGATTGCATCGCCAAAGATCAGGACGAGCGGCACAAGCATCATTGCCGGCCCAAGCGAGTGCTGCATGTAGTGCTTGCAATCGGCGCTGTAGCGCGCGTTCGGGATCAGCGCGTCGATGTCCGGGCCGCGTGGATCGTTGAGCGGCAGGCAGAAGCCCTTGCCGTCGTACAGCACGCGCTCGAGGACGTTGAGGTTGTGCGTGTACTCCTCGGTCATGTCGAGGTGGCCGTGGACGATGTTGTTGG
>JBDTVN010000001.1:0-41680 GCA_040007155.1 Chloroflexota bacterium | reverse complement strand
ATCAGGTAGTAGTCGTGGATGTAGTAGAGGTTGACGAACACGATAGGGCCGACGAACGCGCCGGCGAGCCAGGCGATCGTGAACAGCCGCCGCTTCAACCACAGGCTCGCGATGAAGCCGAGCGGCACCCAGATCACCGTCGCGCCGCCCAGGACGAGCTCCTGCAAGCGGGCGCCGATGTACTCCCATGGCGTCGGACTCTGCCGCTCAGCCAAGGTGCCGAAATTCCATGTGGAGAGTGCCGCGCTGGTCTGATCGGCGGTGAACTGGGACGCGCCCTTGATCTTGTCCGCGTAAACCGTCCACAGGCCACCAAATAGGAGCGGCACGACGAGCAGCGCCAGCAGCGCGCCTGCGTAGAGGAGTGGCTTGCCCAGCGGTCTGTTGGCGCCAGCGCGGTAGCCCGTCCAGCCCAGGGCGAGGATGGCCGGCAGGTACATGACCGCTGTCGTCGGCTTGACGAGCATGGCCACGACGCCTGCGCCCAAGGCAAGTGCCCACCACGCCCAGTGATTCGACTCGTGCCAGCGCAACGCCCCGTAGATCATCGCCAGCGACGCGGCCACGACGAGGTACTCGATCATCGACGTGCGTGCCCATAGCAGACCCAGTGCGCACACGGCGAAGGCAAGCACCGACACGAGACCCGCCGCTTCCCCCGCGAGACGCGCAACGAGGCGCCACAGGACGAACATCGCGACCAGGAACGTGAACAGGCCCGTGGCGCGCATCGCCAAGTCGGGCGCAACGCCGAGGTCCATGACGAGCGCGCCCATGGCCTGGAAGAGCGGGAACTCGAACGGCACCTGCCACGGTGGGCCGAAAACCGGGACCAGGGGGTGGAACAGGTCGATTCCCTGCTGATGGAAGATCAGCGCCGTCCACGCGGTCTGTGTCTGGCGGAATGAGTGCAGCTCGAGCAGCTTCTGGTTCATCGACGGCAGGTGGACATAGATGTCCCAGGCGACGACCGCCAGGAACGCCGCCCACGCGATCCACGGCCGCGACAGGGCATCGCGCACTCGGTTTGCGGCCGCGCGCGCCTGCTCGAGCAGCGTTGGTTCGTGGACCAGCGCCCGCTCAGCCGTCATGTCGCGCTCTTATCAGGGCCGCGTGGCCTGCGCGGCCTTCGAATCCGGCCCCGGAAAAGAGCGAGGTACCAGCGCAGATAGAGCGGCAGCCACGCGCGCAGCTTGAAGCGACTCTGACCATAGGTCCGGTCGCGCCACGTGGTCGGCACCTCGGCCAGGCGGCGGCCGTCGAGATCGGCCTTGACGCTCAGCTCGATGGCCAGCTCGAAGCCACCCTTCGATTCGATCGTGACTGAGTTCAGGAACGAGCGTCGGTAGAGCTTGAAGTTGTTCGTCGCGTCATGAATCGGCAGACGCCCGACCCAGTGGAGCGAAAGTCCGGCCAGCCGGCTCAGCGTTCGCTTGAGCAGCGGCCCGCCTTCCTGGTGACCACCTTTCATGTACCGACTCGCGGCGACCACGTCGGCCCCGCCCTGGCCCATTTGCACCATCCGATCGACGAGCTCGACCTCGTCCGAGCCGTCGGCCATGGTGATCAACACGAACTCGCCGGTTGCGGCCGCGATGCCCATTTTCATAGCGTTGAGGACGCCGCGGCCAAGGTCGTTGCGCAGCAGTCGAACGGTGGGCAGCTGCGCCTGCATGGATCGGACGACCGGCACGGTCGTGTCGGCATCGAAGTCGTAGACCACGAGCGTCTCGTTCGTCTGGTGCACGGCCGCGGCCAGACGGCGCAGCGTCGGGCCGATGTTGTCCGGCTCGTTGTGGACCGGCACAACGATCGTCAGCTCGGGTGTCTCGCTCATGTCGTCCGCCGAGCGATGAAGAGGGTTTGTTTGCCCATGAGCCACCATGCCGGGGGGAATGCGAGATAGAGGCGCACCAGCCACGCGGTCTGGGGCATGCGGCTCTTTGTCGTATAGGGCAGGAAGCGCGTGATCGTCTTGACCGGCTCGAGGCCGGCGGTGAGCGCAGCTTCCTGGAGACTTCGCTCCGTCAGCGGGGTGTGGTGATCGATGAAGTCCCAGTAGTGGCCTCCGGTGAGGCGGATGTTGGGCTGCAGAACGATGATCTGGCCACCGACTTTGAGCAGGTCGCGTACGACCGCCAGTTGCTCCACGACTGCCTCGGGCGAGCGCAGGTGCTCGAGGTAGTTGCTCATGAAGACGCGGTCGAAATGGGCCATGGGCGCGTGGTCGCGCAGCGCCAACCCGTCCGCGCACACGAACCTGACATCTGGCGGCATCTCAGCGGACGTGTCGCGCATGTCGCTTGCCCAGCGCTCGCGAGCGGTGATGTTTGATATGAATTGGCCGCTCCCGGCCGCAACGTCGAGCACAGCTGCATCGCGCGGGATGTAGCGCTGTAGGTGCCGTCCGATCTCACGCCACATGGCGGAACGGCCCGCTGACACCTCCGGGCCGAAGCGGTGGCGATAGAGCGCGTCGTGGTCGATTTCTAGATTCGCCCTTCATCGAGCTCGGCGCGGATCCATGGGATCACCTCGTCGAGCATCTGCGACAGCGACGTCGTGGCCTCGAAGCCAAGCACGGCCCTCGCCTTGCGTACGTCGGGCACGCGTTTCTGAACATCGTGCTCGAACGGCTCGTCGTTGACCAGGGTCAGTGGCTGAGCGCCCTTGATCTTGTGCCAGATCAGTTCGGCCAGTTCGCGCACGGTGGTGCTCTGCGCGGTTGAGAGGTTGAAGTCCTCGTTGATCGCCTTGTCAGACTCCATCGCCAGGCGAATGCCGTGAGCGAGGTCAGCCCCGTACGTGTAGTGGCGCACCTGGTCGCCCGAGCCAAGGATGTGCAGCGGATCCTGGTCACGCAGCACCTTGACCACCAGATCAGGCACGACGTGCGACAGCGCGAGCTTGACGTTGCCGCTCATCACGTCCGTGTCGCGCAGCGCGCGGCGCTCGCCGATGCCGACGCAGTTGAACGGCCGCAGGATCGTGTACGGCAAGTTGTATTGCTCGTGCGCGCCCAGCGCGAAGTACTCGCTCGCCAGCTTCTGGAAGCCATAGGTTGACTTGGGCGGTGGCGAGGTGAGCTGGGCGCCCTCAGGCGTGGGGTAGATGTCGGTCGATTCGTAGACCATCGAACTCGACAGGACCACGATTCGCTGCAATGTCCCAGCGCGATGCGCGGCGATCGCGGCATCGAAGGTCGCGGCCATGATGCGCTCGTTTTCGGCGATCAGGTCGTACGCAAACTCGTGGAAATAGCTGATCCCACCGATCATCGCTGCGGCAGCGACGATCTGATCGCAGTCCGCGGCCAGCGCGGTGAGCAGCGTCGCGTCCTTCGCATCGCCTTCGACAAAGCGATAGTGCGGGTTCGCGTCGTAGGCGCGGACGACACGGCCATATTTCGAAAAGTTGTCGACGCCGACGACGGCATGGCCCGCCGCGAGCAGCTCCTCGATGAGATAGCCGCAGATGAAACCGGCGGCGCCAGTGACGAGGACCTTCACACCCGCCGCCCGCTAGATGCTGATGCCCGCGGGCATCGCTCCCCAGATGTCGACCACCTCGCGGGCACCCAGGTCGAGCGCTTTGTAGGCCCGGTGCGGGGCGCCGATGACGAGGATGTCGCTCTTGGCGAGGACCTCATCAAGCCCGACCAACCGGTCATCTTCGACATACGGATCGGTGCACAGCACCTCTGCCCCGGCCCACAGCAGGAGCTTGCGCAGCTTGTAGCTGAGTGAGGCACGGACGTCGTCCGACTCGGCCTTGAAGGCCATGCCCAGGACGCCCACCTTCTTGCCGGCGAGACCGCCGTAGCGATGGCTCATGGCGTCGACGATGTACGCCGGCAGGCCCTCGTTGATCTGCATCGCCGACTGGCCCATGGGGAAGTGATCCGCAGTGAACGAGGCCAGTTGCATCGTGTCCTTGAGCAGGCACGGGCCGGCCGCGAAGCCAGGGCCCGGCAAATCGGTGGCGCGCGGATAGTCATGCCGGATGGCATGGAGGATCTGGTTGTAATCGGCGCCTGACTGGTGGGCGATCATCAGGAATTGGTTCGCGATCGCGAACTTCATATAGCGCCACGCGTTAGTGAAGAGCTTGGCCAACTCGGCCTCGCGCGTCGTCGTCCGCACGGTTTCCGCGCCCAGGCGCGCAAACAGCTCGGCGGCACGCTGGCCCGCCGCGTCCGTGTCCGCGCCCACGATCTGGGGCAGATCCTTGAGTTCCTCGAGCGCGTGACCCTCGGCGATACGCTCGGGACAGCACGCCACATCAACTTTCCGGCCGCGCTCGGCGAACATTCGCGCCACTCTTTCGGTCGTGCCCGGGTAAACCGTCGAGCGCATGACCACCAGCGCGCCATCACTGATGTGCGGCGCCATCTGATCGATGACCCGATCAAACAAGGTCATCGAGGGGTTGAGGAACTCATCGATGGGGGTGCCGATGACGACGATGACGACCGGCGCGCCGCTCATCACCGACGGGTCGCTCGTCAGTGTCAGCCGCTCTGTAGGCAGGATCTTGGCAAGCAGCTCATCGGCGCCGGTCTCGCGGAATGGCATCTCGCCGCGTGCGATGCGTTCGACGGTCTGTTCATTGATGTCGTAGACCGCGACGCGCATTCCGGCCTCGGCCAGAGCGAGCGACAGCGGCAGGCCGACGTGCCCGCCACCGCCGACGACGCACACGTCGACGGTCTGTGGCGGGGTCGCGGAAGCAGCGTCGAGATTGCCCTCGATGGAGACCATTGCGACGCAGATTAGCAAGTGGGTTGACGAGTCAAGGAAGATTGCTGGTGCGAGCGGCGCGGCTTCGTCACATGTGCCTACCGCCCGCGGGAGGGACACAATGCCTTCACGAAGGCAGTCAAAGGGGGGACTGGTGCGCCGCGTCACCATAGTCGCGGCCGCATTCTTGCTAGTTTCGTGGTGGTCGGCAGCCCAACCCACAGCACTTGCGGCCGCCGCCAAGCCGAACATCGTGATCTTCTACCTCGACGACGTTTCGCCGCACGACGGCCGCCTCTGGAATGACCCGCAGCGCACGCCCGCCATCTACGACACGTTCATCGCCCACGGCATCCATTTCACGCACGCGTTTGGCGAAGACCCGCTGTGCTGTCCCGCGCGGGGCACGGTGTTGAGCGGCCTGCACACGCACAACAATGGCCTGGACAACAACGACGCGCGGCTCTACTCGCCCCAGGAAAGCGTGCCGAAGGAGCTCCAAGGCGCCGGCTACAGCACGATGTGGATCGGCAAGTACATGAACCGCAACTCGTACCTGTCACCTGCAGGTTGGGCGGCGCACATGGACCCGTGGGATGTATTCGACGGCATCTACGGGCTCAATGGCGGCGATTTCTACAACTACACGCTGCGCACCAAGGATCAGGGCGACATCGTGGAAACCACCTACCACTCCACCGCGATGGTGATGGATCGCGCCGTGAGCCGATTCGCGGCGGCTCCAGCCAACAAGCCGATCTTCGCGGTGTTGTCGATGTACAACATGCACGCCCCCAACGTGCCAATGCCGATAACCCCGGAGCAGTCGGCGATGTGCGACAACGTCGCGCCGTACTTGACACCGAACTACAACGAGGCCGATGTCTCCGACAAACCCGCCTACCTCCGCAACCTGCCGCTCCTGCCAAACGCCAGTGGTTGGCCGATGGGCGGCTATTGCCGCGAGATGTTCGGGGTCGACACGGTTGTCAAACGCGTGACCGACGAGCTCTCCGCCGAGGGCCGCCTGGACAACACGCTGCTGGTTTTCACCGCCGACAACGGCATGTCGTGGGGCGCTCACCGCCGCGGCCAGCAGAAGCACACGCCCGACTCGACGGCACTGCCGCTGTACATGGTTTGGCCGGCCGGCTGGGGCACGACGCCGCGCGACATCAACGAGTACACATCCAACATCGATCTGGCGCCCACCTTCTGCGAGCTGGGCGGCTGCACTCTTGGGCCGTACTCGAGCGGCCAGAGCGGACCCGATGGGCTGAGCCTTGTCTCGCTCGTTGGCCAGGGGACGTCGCTGGGCCGCGACGCGATCCTCGAGCAATCGCCCCAGCCCGATCCTGAGCTGAAGGTACCTGCGTGGTGGTCGATTCGGACGACGTCGCAGAGCCCGCTGGGTCTATGGCGTTTCACTGAATACGCCACTGGCGAGCGCGAGTTGTACGACGAAGCTGACGATCCGTGGGAGTTGAACAACCTCGCCTCGGATCCGGGCCACAGTGCAATTCAGACGGCACTGGCGCAGCGGTTGACCGGACTGCTCAACGAGGGCCGCGTGAACCGCCCCGACCTATCGCTGTGGGGTAAGAAACAGAAGCTGTACCGGTTCTACGCCGGCTACAACCTCTTCGACTCGGCGGCGACGCCTGAACAGACGCTGAACCTCACGATCGTGCCTCGGATCACCTATCTACTACTCGTAAATGTGAAGAACAACAAGCTGTCGTCGGATTCGTTCATGGTCACAGCCAACGTCGTCGGCGGCAGCCGCGTCGTGATCCACTGGCTGCTCGACAAGGTGGACGTCACCACCCAAATGAATTCAGGCGGGATTCAGATCAACTCACTGCCCGGGACGACGACGATGAGCCTGACGCTCCAAGTCACTGTCAAGAAGCCCTACCCCAAGACCACCTCGACGCGCGTCGACATCCACGCAGCGTCGATCGACAATCCCAACCAGGACGACGACGTCCTGCTGGTGATGCACAAGTAGGGACTGCTTCCCGACATCGGGGCGGGCCCCCGACTAACCGTCGGTGCGGAGCTTGACGGATCACTACTCCGCGCTGGGTGGGTGGGTCAATCCCAGGCCCACGAGCAAGTCGATCAGTCGGTAATCTTCCGCATACCAGGATCTGATGATCTCGATCGCGTCCGCCGACAAGGGTTTCTGCGTGGCGTCGTCATCGGCACGGTTGGCGGCATACGCATCCGATGGCAGATGTGTCTCCGGCGGGATGCCGAGCAGCGCGACCAGGGCAGCGAAGTCCGAGTCGAGCTGCTCCTGCCAGCCGATGAATATCAGGCTGTCTTGCCGCTCATGCACCTGACGTTCGTCGCCCAGCCAGTCGCCCAGGTGGGAGCGCAGATGAGCGACGTTGCGCATGGCCCGTTCCGCCTCAGTCCGCGCCGACCGCGTGCTTGAGCCAAGCGCCAGCGCCAGGTCCTGTGCGGAGCCGTACCGCTCGAACACGCGCCTTTCGGCCGTTGTCCACGGTCGATAATGACGCGGTCGCCCTTCGCGGCGACGCATGTCGAAACCTGAAAGGAAGCGCGCGACCGGGTCGCGCAGGAAGAGGAAGATGTCGTCGTTTGCGGGCACGTCACGCAACGAGATGCCATGGCCATGCAACAGCAGCCGCATGCCAACAGGGACATCGGCGCCCTCAAGTGCCGCCTTGACCGCGGTCCCGCCGGTCTTGCGGACGTGAAGCATGTGGACGACGCGGACTCCGTCGCGCAAGCCGCGTTCCGAATCGCGGCGCAACCTGGCCCCGATCTGCGCCTGGCGGTAGCGCCGGCGCAGCGCGCTGAGGACGCCGCCGCCACGATCAATCACAGGAGCGCAAGTCTAGTCAGCCGCGCGAGTGGCTGATCTGATGCCGCTCGTGCAGCGCAAGCCCGACTTCTTCATCGTCGGCGCGCCGAAATGCGGAACCACGTCGCTCCACCGCTACCTGGTCGGCCACCCCGAGATCTTCATGCCCATCCGCCCCAAAGAGCCGATGTTCTTCGAAAATGATCGGTTGGCGAACTTCGGGATGAGCTACCCAGACGACATGGCGCACTATCTCGATCTATTCGCGCGCGCGGGTGACGCACAGCGCGTCGGCGAGGCATCGACCAGCTACCTCGAGTCGCCGCTGGCCGCATCGCGCATCCACGACTTCAATCCGGACGCGCGGATCATCGCCATGCTGCGCGACCCAGTGGCGATGATCGCATCGCTCCACTCGATGCGTGTCAGCCAGGGCCTGGAGCACAGCGCGTCGCTGTCCGCGGCGCTGGACGACGAGCAGCGCCGCCGCGGCTTCGGCGTGGTGGGTGACCAGTCGTCGATACGCTACCGCGATCGTGCTCGCTTCTCGTCGATGCTGCCGCCCTGGTTCGACGCCTTCGGGCGCGACCGCGTCCACATCGTGCTGCTTGAAGACATGGCCGCGGACGGTGCGGGTCAGTTCGAGCGTGTACTACTGTTCCTGGGAGTCGATCCCGCGTATCGGCCGGCAAACTTGATGCCCTACAACGAACGCGAATGGCCGCGCAGTCTGCTTATCGCTCGTTTGAGCGCGCGCTTCCGCCGACCATGGGTCCGTAATAGTCCGAGCGACCGGCTCGCGCGCCACGTGTATCACCTGCTGGGCCGCATCAACCGGCGCGACGTGCCGCGACAACCCATCCCAGCAGCGGTCGTGCGGCAGTTGCGCGCGGACCTGGGGCCTGATGTTGACCAGTTGAGCGTGCTGCTCGGGCGCGATCTGCGCAGCCTGTGGTGGAGCGATCCCGCGACATGATCGACGTGACTGTGGTGATCCCGATGTACAACGCGGCGCCGACGATCCTGCGCGCGCTGGATTCAGTTCTGGCTCAGACCACGCCGCCCGCGAAGGTCGTGGTCGTTGACGATTGCTCGACCGACGATTCGGCGCAGGTTGTGCGGGCGGCGCGGCTGGCCGGCGTAGAGCTCGTATCGACCGACATCAATGGCGGCATCGCCGTTGCGCGAAACCGCGGCGCGCGCGAGGCAGTGTCGGAATGGCTCGCGTTCCTCGATGCCGACGACCGCTGGGAGCCGACATTCCTCGAGCGCACTTTGGCAGCAATTGCCCTGTTCGACGCGGACTTCGGCAGTGCCGGCGGGACGCGCGAGCGGCCCGACCGGAAAGGCAAGCACGTCCAGGTCCGTCTGCTCCCAGGACGCGCGGAAGCGCTCGACTTGACGACCAATTTCTGGCGGGTCGCGCTCAAATTCAGGCCCATGGTTCCCTATGGCGCAATCGTGCGCAGGTCGCTCTTCGACAGCGTCGGCGGCTTCTGGGAAGCCATGCGCACGGGTGAGGACACGTGCATGTGGGTCAACCTGTGGTTGCGCGGCCGGTTCGCCTTCGTCAACCTGCCGCTGGTCGAATCAGCGGTCATCCCGACGAGCGTCAGCGCCGCCGGCCTGAGCTATCACGACGTGCTGCTCAGCTCGAGATGCATGTTGCGCGGCCTCGCTCAAGCCATCCGCCTGCGTCGCCCCGGAACCGCCTGGTTCGCGTGGTTCGCTGTCGTCCGGCTCGCGACCCTGCACACGCGCTGGCTACTCGGTCGAGTCAGGCGCGCGGCCCGAAACCCGAGCTAGCGACCTACATCATCACCAGGCCGCCGTCGACGGCGAGTACCTGGCCGGTGATGAATGCGGCCTCGTCCGACGCGAGAAAGGCCACTGCAAAAGCAATCTCTTCGACCGTTCCGAACCGGCCGAGCGGGGTGCGCTCATTGATCTGCGCCTTGAGATCGTCGTTGAGGTCCTGCGTCAGCTCGGTCAGGACGAAACCCGGGGCGACGGCGTTGACGGTGATGCCGCGGCTGCCCAGCTCGCGCGCTGCCGCCTTTGTCAGGCCGATCAGGCCGGCCTTCGCGGACGAGTAGTTGGCCTGGCCCATCTGGCCGGCCTGGCCGCTGACCGACGTGATGTTGATGATCCGGCCCGACTTGGCGCGGAGCATCGGCCGGGTGACGGCCTTGAGCGTCCAGAACCCGCCGAAGAGGTTCGTCTCGAGCACGTCGCGCCAGTCCTCGGGCTTCATGCGCATGATCAGGTCGTCACGTGTGATGCCGGCGTTGTTGACCAGGATGTCGACCTTGCCGAAAGCATCGAGCGCGGCCTTGACGAGCGCCTCCGCCGCCTCCGGCTGAGTGACGTCGGCCTGAACGGAGACACACTTGCGACCCAGCGCCTCGATCTCCTTGGTCGTCGCCGCCGCCGCATCGGCGTTGCCGCGATACGAGAAGCAGATGTCCGCGCCCTGCTGAGCGAGTCGCAAGGCGATCTGTTTGCCGATGCCGCGCGACCCGCCGGTGACGATGGCCGCCTTGCCTGTCAGATCGATCATGCCTGGCAGTGTAAGCGGGCGAAGATCTGCGGATAAGTGGCCGCGGTCATCGTTGTGCAATGAAGCGCAGCGACATCAGCCGCCTGCATCGACTGCTGCGGCAGCGAGCGGGACTCACCCAGGAAGACCTCGGAAAGCGGTCGGGCGTGGGCCGGTGGAAGGTCGTCGACCTCGAGTGTCATCGGCTATCGAAACTGACGGTAGACGAAATCGACCGATGCTTCGAGGCACTCGACGCTCGCCTGGATCTCGCTATTCGATACCACGGCGCCGCGGTCGACAGGCTGCTGGACGAGGGCCATGCCGCGCTCGTCGCTCAATTTGTGCGTTTGCTCACGCGCTTGGGTTGGGAAACGCGAGTGGAGGTCACGTTCAACAACTACGGCGAGCGAGGCTCCATTGACATCGTGGCATGGCACCGTGGTCGTCGGGCGTTGCTGGTCGTCGAGGTCAAGTCGGAACTGAGCTCGCTCGAGGGCACGCTCCGCCCATTTGATATCAAGTGTCGCCTCGCGCCGAGGGTTGTCCGCGAGCAGTTCGGGTGGGAGCCATCAACAGTGGGCTGGGTGCTGCTACTGCCCGAAGACCGGACCGCCCGTCGAAACGTGGAGCGACATCGCGATGTACTCGATCAGAAGCTCCCCCGGCGCTCGCGGGCATTGCATCGCTGGCTGCGCGACCCTGAGGGCAACGTGGCTGGAATCTGGTTTCTGACAAACGGCGGCTCTGCCGACGCAAAGCGGAATCCGTCAGCGATCCAGCGCGTACGGAAACCGAAGCCACGCTCAAGCGACCAGGACAAGGATGCTTCTTGGGCTCCTGCAGGTGCGTAAGGTCGGCTTGGACGACAACTGCCGGTTGAATCACACGGAGAACGCGGATGGCCGCAGTTATGTCGGCTGGCACGACACGTGGCGGAACCCGTCAGCCGCGTGAGGCGAGGGCTCAACGTCGAGCTAGGCGAGAACCTCGTCGCGATTGGCCGGTTCGGGTTCGCCGGGAACAACATCGTCGAGCGGCACGCGCGGTCCGACGTTGCCATCGAGGATCTCGCGCAGCCGGTCGGGGATCGGGTCAACTGAAGACCAGTCGACCGGCTCCCGCACCGTGGCGACCGGCTCGACCGACTGTGCGCGCTTGCCGTTCAGGGGATCTGCCGTCCACTCAATGGCGATGCCGCCCGACGTGAGCCCGGCGCCAAACGCGACGAGTACGATCTTGTCGCCGACTTTGATGCGGCCCGAGTCGACGGCCTCAGCCAGGGCGATGCCGACTGACGCGGCCGAGGTGTTGCCGTAGCGGTCGAGGTTCACGAACATTTTGTCCATGGGCAGACCCAGGCCCTTCGCGACCGACTCGATGATGCGCACATTGGCCTGATGAGGAATGAAGAGGTCCACGTCCTCGGGCTGCCAGCCGGCGCGCTCGATGGCTTTCAACGCGGTCGTGGCCATCGTCTTGGTCGCATAGCGGTAAGTCTCCTTGCCTTCCATGCGAACGTAGTGTTCACCACGGGCAAGGGTCTGGCCCGACGCCGGCGAGCGCGAGCCGCCCGACGGCAGCCAGATCATGTAAGCGCCGTCGGGGTCGGTCGTCAGCTCCATGCCGCGCATGCCGCCGCCCTCTTCGTCGGATGCCGAAAGCACCATTGCCCCGGCACCGTCGCCGAACAGGATGCACGTCCCGCGGTCGGAGAAATCGAGGTAGCGCGAGAGGGTCTCCGAGCCGACAACCAGCGCGTTCTTGTACATGCCGGACCGGATGTAAGCGTCCGCGATTGAATAGGCGTACACGAGCCCGCTGCACGCCGCCGCGACATCCATTGCCGCCGCGGTCGTGTTGCCGATCGCTTCCTTGACCAGCGCGCCAGTCGACGGCATCCAGTAATCGGGCGTGAGCGTCGCGACGAGGATGACGTCGATGTCATCGGGCTGTAGTCCGGCTACCGCAATGGCGCGCTTGCCGGCGATGGCGGCGAGGGTCGCGGTCGTCTCGTGGCGCGCGGCGATGCGACGTTCGCGAATTCCAGTGCGCGAGACGATCCATTCGTCAGAGGTGTCGACCACGCGTTCGAGGTCGGCGTTGGTCAGCCGCCGCTCGGGCGCGTACATGCCCCAGCCGGTGATGCGCACGCTACGCGGTGTCATGGTTGCACCTCGATCAAAGGTTGCTTTGCCTTGACGAGCGCGCCGTCCTCGAGGAAGACGCGGACGACGCGACCCGCGCGGTCGCTCTTTATTTCGTTGAACAATTTCATTGCTTCGATCAGACCGATCACCTGGCCGACCAGGATCGGGCTGCCGACCTTGACGTAGGGCTCCGCTCCGGGCGATGGCGAGCCGTAGAAGAGACCTGTCAGGGGCGCGACGACCGCGTTGATCGCGGGTGCCGGAACGTCGGCTGCGGGCGCGGGGGCCGGCTGGGGCGCCGCAGCGGGAGCTGGCGCTGGCACCGACTGACCGCCACCGGCTGGCTTACGCAGGACCAGCGCGGTCTCACCGACTTCGATTTCGATCTCGGACATCTCCGACGCATTGAGGATGCCCTCGAGCTTGTCGATCAGCCCGATGAGGCCGGACATGTCCGGGCTGGCGTTGGCGGGCTTGCCGCCGGGTTCGCTCACGACTCGTCCCAGCGCCGCAGGATGAGCGCCGCGTTCTGGCCGCCGAAGCCAAAGGCGTTGACGAGCGCGGCGCGTACCTCGCGCGACCTGGCCTTGAGTGGCGTCAGGTCGAGGCCGGCTGCCTCAGGCGCGGGATCGACCAGGTTGAGCGTCGGCGGGATGCGGCTCTCGCGCATCGCGTGGATCGCGGCTATCGCGCCGATACCGCCCGCGGCGCCGAGGGTGTGCCCAATCGCGCTCTTGATCGCGCTGATGCTCACGTTGCCGATGTGGTCGCCGAAGACTGTCTTGAAGCCGGCCAATTCGGCCGGATCGCCTTCTGCTGTGGACGTCGCGTGGGCGCTGACGTAATCAATGTCCTCCGGTTGCATGCCGGCCTTGGCCAGGGCGCGGCGCGCGGCACGGACACCGCCCTCCCCGCCCGGTGCCGGGAGCGTGATGTGCGCCGCATCGGCCGTGGCGCCGTAGCCGACGACCTCTGCAAAGATCTGTGCGCCGCGCCTGCGGGCATGCTCGAGCTCCTCGAGGACGAGGACGCCGGCGCCCTCTGCGATCACGAAGCCGTCGCGGCCCTTGTCGAAGGGCCGGCTCGCGCCCTGTGGATCGTCGTTGCGTGTCGACAGGGCGCGCATTGCCGCGAACGCGCCGACGAGCGCCTCGTAGACAGTCGCCTCCGAACCACCGGCAAACATCATGTCGGCGTCGTCGCGGACGATCGTCTCGTATGCCTCGCCGATACCGTGGCCGGCGGTGGCGCAGGCGCTGACAGTGGCCCAGTTGGGGCCCTTCGCGCCAAAGCTGATCGCCGACTGACCTGACGCGAGATTGGCAATCGCCATGGGAATGAAGAACGGCGACAACCGGTCGGGGCCACGCGTCACATTGATGGCAACCTGCTCGACGAGCGTGCCCGAGCCACCCAGACCCGAACCGATGATGATCCCGGTCCGCTCGGCGATCTCGCCTTCGAGCCGCTCGGGCAGGTTGGCGTGGCGCATCGCTTCGGCCGTCGCGACCAGCGCGAACTGCGTATAACGGTCGTTGCGCCGGATCTCCTTGCGGTCGAGCACGTGCGAGGGGTCGAAGTCCTTGACCTCGCCCGCGACTTTGCTCGTGACGCGCTCAGGATCGAAGTTGACGCGGATGGTGTCGACGCCGCTCTCGCCGGCCACGAGGCGCGACCAGAAGGTTGGCACGTCGTTGCCGAGTGGTGTGACCGCGCCCATGCCGGTCACCACGACGCGGCGGCGTTGGGTCACCGGATGAGCCGCCCGGTACGGATGGTCGCCGCGCGATAAACGTCGCCAGCGAGACCGCGTGCGGCCACCTCCTCGGCCGCGGCCGCGGCGTCATACGCGGGTCGGAATAGCTCGGCGGAAGGCTCTGCGTCATCACCGTCGGGCAGTGTCAGCAGCGCCCAGCACGCACCCGGGTCGCCGTCGAACGCGTAGCCGCACGAGCCCGGGTTGAGAATCATCTTGCGGCCCAGCTCGCGCACGTTGGCGATATGCGTGTGGCCGCAGCAGATGACCCGCGCGTCGGTACGCGTGACGCGCTCGACCGTGACCGTGGGATCAAGATCAGTCGCAAGGCCCGCGGTAATCGAGCCCGGCGAGCCGTGGCAGGCCAGGACTAGGTTGTCGCCCGCCCACAGGCGTCGCTCGGACGGCAGCTTGGCCAGGTAGTCGAGCTGATCGTCGGTCAGCTGATCGTGTGCCCATTCGGCCGCCGCAATGTGAGTTTGCGGAACATCGTCGAGCCACGGGAACGCCGCGGCATAGTCGGCGTCGGCCACGGCCAGATCGGTATTGCCGGCAATTACGAGCGCGCCGCCCTTTTCGAGCGACCGGACCTTGTCGATGACCTCGCCCGGATGTGGCCCATTGAAGGTCAGATCGCCGGTGATCACGTAACGATCGGGCTTGTGCTTCTTGGCATCGGCGAGTGCCGCATCCAGGGCAGCGACGTTGCCGTGGATGTCGCCCAGCACGGCGAGCTTGAGCGCCATCAGCTTAAGGTCCCTTCGCGCGGAATGATGAACGACAGGTCGGCTTCGCAACAGACATCGCCATCGACGCTGGCGACGCCGTGACCGCGGCCAAAGCGCCCGCCCAGCTTGGCCATCGTCACTTCGAGGGTCAGCCGGTCGCCCGGCTGGACGACGCGTTTGAAACGACATTCATCGATCGCGGCAAACAGACCAATACGCTCGCCGAAACCTTCCTGCTGGGCGACGTACACCGCCATGGTCTGGGCCAGCGCCTCGACCTGAAGCACGCCGGGCATCACTGGCAGCTGCGGGAAGTGGCCCTGGAAGAACCACTCCGTTGATGTGACGGCTTTCTCGCCCTTGATGTAGCCGCGCGCCGGGTCGTACTCGACGATGCGATCGACGAGCAGGAACGGCCAGCGATGCGGGATCAGCGCCTGGATCTGGGCGGTGCCAAGGACGATGTCGGTCAACTGGTTCTCCGTCAGGCCGCCGCTTTGGGCGTTGCCATGAAGGCAGCGCTGCCGACGCGGTCGAGCAGGTTGGTCGTGAATTCGCCGCTCAAGAACACGTCGTTGCCAAGCAGCGCGCGATGCAGGGCAATGTTGGTGACCACGCCATCGACGACGAGCTCTTCGAGCGCGGCCCGCGAACGGGCAATCGCCGTCTCGCGGTCCGGGCCCCATACGATGAGCTTGCCCAGGAGCGAGTCATAGTAGGGCGGCACCTCGTAGCCGCTGTACATGTGGCTATCGACGCGGACGCCCGGGCCGCCCGGCGCCAGGTAGGTCTCGATCCGCCCCGCGCCAGGCTGGAAGTCGTTCTCGGCGTCCTCGGCATTGATGCGGAACTCGATCGCATGGCCGCGAATTTCGATGTCGCTCTGCTTGACGCTGAGCGGCTCGCCGGCGGCGATGCGGATCTGCTCGGTCACGATGTCCAGGCCCGAGATCATCTCAGTCACGGGGTGCTCAACCTGGATGCGGCAGTTGATCTCGATGAAGAAGTAGTTGCCCTCTTTGTCGAGCAGAAATTCGAGCGTGCCCACGTTCTCATAGCCGGCCGCTACGACCGCCGCCACCGCGCTATCAAGAAGCGACGCGCGCTGCCCTGGACTGAGCGCCGGGCTGGGACCCTCTTCGATGATCTTCTGATGGCGGCGCTGGACCGAGCAGTCGCGCTCGCCCACGTGCACGCCGTTGCCGAACTTGTCGACCATGACCTGGACCTCGACATGGCGGTTGTCCTCCAGCCACTTCTCGAGGTAGAGCGAGTCATCGCCGAACGCGGCGAGCGCCTCTGAGCGGCAGATCGTCATGGCCTGCTGCAGCTCTCGCGCGGAGCGCACCATGCGCATTCCTTTGCCGCCACCGCCCGCCGACGGCTTGATCAGCGCCGGATAGCCGATCTTGTCGGCTTCGGCCATTGCGTGTGCGTCATCGCGGAGCATGCCCGAGCCCGGGATGGTCGGTAGTCCGTGCTTCGCGAGCAGAGTTCGTGTGCCGGCCTTGGAAGCGAAGCGCTCAAGTACCTCGGGCGACGGCCCGATGAAGGTCAGGCCGTGGGCCCGCGTCATCTCGGCAAAGGTGTCGTCTTCCGACAGGAAGCCGTAACCCGGGTGGATCGCGTCGCAACCAGCGACGATCGCAGCGGACAGGATGGCTGGGGCGGATAGGTACGAGCGGCGCGACTCGGCCGGACCGACGCAGATTGCCTCGTCAGCCAATTGCACGGCCCGCGAATCCCGGTCGGCCTCGCTGTAGGCGACGACACTGGTGATGCCCATGCGTCTACAGGCGCGGACGATGCGCAGCGCAATCTCGCCCCGATTGGCGATCAGGATCCGACTAAACACTGGCTTCCACCCGACCGATGGCCTGGCCGAACTCGACCGCCTGGCCTGATTCGACCTCGAGCGCCTTGAGCACCCCATCTACAGGACTGACGACCTCCTGGCGCACGCCCAGCACGTCGACGATGCCCAGGATGTCGCCGCTGCGAACCTTGCTGCCGACGGTGACGCCGTCGCGCAGAGTGAAGAAGCCGACTGCCGGCGACTTGACCCGGCCCTTGGGCTGATCGCGCCGCGGCGCATGGTCGGCGGTGTGGGCGACCGCGGCCGGCTTGTGCGGCATAGTGGTTTGGGCAGGCTGGACCGTTGGGATAGCGCCGTCGGTGCCGCGGCGCAGCCGCACGCGCCAGCCATCCTGGCGGACCTCGAGCTCGCCCAGCTCGCTGTTGCTGAGTCGCTCGATGAGCGCGGGCACAACCTCGTCGGCCAGGTGCGCGATCGTGGCGCGTTCGTCCGTGTTACCGGCCACGGGCTACATGCCCTCCCCGGTGCGGGCGATGTCGGTCGCTTTTTCTGCATCGGTTGCCTGATCGGCGTCGACACCGACGAGTGCGTTGCGGCCCGAGTCGAGCAGCCGTCGAATGCGATTGACGATGCCCGGTCGCTGCGGCCGCACCTCGCCTGTCTCAGCCGCCACCGCGAACTCACCCATCTGGCGATAGCGCGCGTAGCGCGAGTCGAGCAGGGCCTTGCGGTCGCGGCCCGCAAGCGAGTCGAGGTGCGCCGCGATCCGTGCGCGCAAGCGACGCGCGGTCTCGTCGGGATTCGTGTGTGCGCCACCGGTGGGCTCAGGCACGACCTCGTCGATTACGCCCAGGGCGAGTTGTTCGGCCGCGGTCAGGCGCATCGCCATGGCCGCCTGCTGCGAGTACTCGGGTGAGCGCCACAGGATGCTCGCGGCGCCTTCGGGCGAAATGACGCTGTAGATCGAGTTCTCAAGCGCCAGCACGACGTCCCCAACGGCCAGCGCCAGCGCGCCACCGGAACCGCCCTCGCCGGTGATCACCGTGACGATCGGTGTGCGCAGGCCACACATGACCATGATTGCGCGCGCGATCGACTCAGCCACGCCGCGTTCTTCGGACGCGGGACCGGGGAATGCGCCGGGTGTGTCGATGAACGTGACCACGGGCAGGCCCAGTCGCTCGGCCAGCCGGAAGAGTCGGATTGCCTTGCGGTAGCCCTCGGGATGAGGCATGCCGAAGTTGCGCAGGATGTTCTCGTCTGTCTCGGCGCCCTTTTGGTGGCCGACGAAGACCGCGCGCCGGCCATCGATGCGGCAGAAGCCGCCGACGATCGCCGGGTCGTCGCGGAACAGCCGATCACCGTGCAGTTCGATGACCTCGGTCGCGATCGTCCCGATGAGCTCGAGCGTGTGTGGCCGCTTGACGTTGCGCGCCTGCTGGACGCGCTGCCAAATGGCGGCCTGCAGCTCGTCGGGTGTCGCCTGCGGGCCAGCGGGTGCGGTGCGCTGCTCAACCACGGGCGGGCTCCCTTCGGATGAGCTCGTCGAACAACTGCGCTGAGCGGCCCAGCGGCGATGAGCCGTTTTGGCCGGCCCTGTCGGCGTGGGCGTTGGGTTTCATGTAGCGCAGCAGGCTCAAGACCGTCTCGCGCAGCTTCGCGCGCTGAACCACCAGGTCGACGAAGCCGTGATCGAAGAGGAACTCTGCGCGCTGGAAACCTTCAGGCAATTCCTCGGCGATCGTGCCCGCCGCGACGCGCGCCCCGGCAAAGCCGATCAGCGCCTTGGGCTCGGCGATGTTGACGTCGCCCAGCGCCGCAAACGAGGCGAACGTGCCGCCGGTCGTCGGGTCGGTCAGGATGCTGATGAAGGGCACGCCACCATCGCCCAGGCGACCCAGCGCGGCGACCGTCTTGGCGAGCTGCATCAGCGACAGCGTGCCCTCCTGCATGCGCGCGCCACCGGACGCGGAGACGATGATCAGCGGCAGTCGCTCCTCGAGCGCGTACTCCGCGGCACGCGTCACCTTCTCGCCGACAACCGTGCCCATCGAGCCGCCCATGAAGGCGAAATCCATGACGCACGCCACGACCCGCGTGCCGGCGATGGTGCCGGGACCCCAGACGGCGGCATCGCGCGTACCGGTTGACACCCGGGCGGCCGCCAGTCGTTCGGGGTAGGGCTTCTGGTCGACGAAGCCGAGCATGTCCACGGACTCGAGGTTGGCGTCCTGCTCGCGGAAGGTGTCGCGGTCGAGCAGTTGGGCGATGCGGGCGTCGGCGCGTAGCCGGAAATGGTGGCCGCAGCGCGTGCACACGCGCTGGTTCTTGTCGAGCTGCTTGTTGTAAAGCATCTCGCCGCAGTCGGGACACTTGGTCCAGAGGTTAGGCGGGTAATCGTGCCTCGGCCGACCGAATGGCAGTTTGAAGCTGGGCATGACTAGTTCCGTCCCGCGGCGACGGCTGCGGCTGCGCGCGGCCGGTGGCGCCACGCCCACATGGCTGCACCGGCAAGGCTTACGCCCGACGCGATCGCGCCGCCGATTACAACCCGCCGCTCGAGAAAGATCTGGACAGGCACATCCGTGCCGGCGAGGCGCTGGTCAGCGAGGGCGCGCAGCTGCTCGGCCAGACGCTCCTCGAAGAGAAACGAGGGGTGGGCCCGGGGCATGCCTTTCTCGAGCAGACGGATCACGTGGCGCATCTCGGCCTGGGGCGCGTCAGCGGCAACCGGCAGCTGCACGGGCAGCCGCGCGTGACCGTCAAGCAACGCTTCGATGTAGGCGTCGCTTTGGATCGCCCCCTCTTCGGTTTCGCGGAACATCAATTGGCCGCGCGCCTGCGCTCCGCCGCTGCGGCTGCCTGCTCCGTCGCCTGGCCGCGCCTCATGGAGCGCGCCACGGCCTGCAGGGAGCGGTGGATCAGCACCCGCGTCGCACCCTCTGAGCGACCCAGGATCTGGCCGATCTCGCGCGCGTCCATCTCATGGACAAAGCGCAGTACCAGGGCGCGGCGGCGGTCCGCCGGCAAGCGATCAATGGCGGCCAGAGCGGCGCGCAACTCGTCGCGCGTAGCGGCCGCGCCGGCAACATCAGTCGCGTCGGCCATTTCGAGCGCAGCGTCGAGCGACGCCTGGGGGTGGCGACGGCTGCGCCGACGCTCGTTTGAAAGCGTGTTGCGCGCGATCTGGAAGAGCCACACGCGGAAAGAGGAGCCTGGGCCATCTGTCTGTTCGCGAAAATGACGCAGGCCGCTCAGCGCGCGCAGGAAGACCTGAGCGGTGAGGTCCTCCGCCCCGTGCGGGTCGCGGAGCTCATAGAGCGCGAAGCTGTACACCTGGGCGACGTACTTCCGATAGAGCGCCTCGAAGGCGCGCGGGTCGCGTCGGGCCGCTTCTACGGCAGAGCGGTCGGCGCCGTGGACCAGGACCGACGCGCGGTCCTTCTCTCTCCTTAACACCGTGGGAGTTTAGCCGTTACACCCAGGTTTCCGGCCGTGCGGAAGGTCCGCCCGTACCATCCGCAAATGCGTCACTACCACGGCTTCATCGCCGATTCCGACCGTTGGCAGCGCTTCACGCAGCGTGACGGCGACGTCGTCATCACGACGCCCTCCAAGAGCGGCACGACTTGGATGCAGACCATCGTCGGCATGCTGTTGCGCCAAACGACCGACCTGCCGCCGATCGGCACGATCGCGCCCTGGATTGACATGCAGATCCGGACCGAGGACGAGGTCTTCGCGCTGCTCGAAGCGCAGACGACGCGGCGCTTCATGAAGAGCCACACGCCACTTGACGGCCTGCCTGTCAATCCGAACGTGACCTACATCGCGGTCATCCGCCATCCGCTGGATGTGGCGCTATCCGACCGCGACCACGGCCTCAACATGAACCGCGAGGAAACCGAGAAAATGCGCGAGTTGGTCGCCGGCAAGTACGAACCGCCGCCCGATCACGAGGATGCGCCTGATGAGCCGGCGCCATTCCTGCGCTGGTTCATCGACAACAACCGTGGGCCTACGGGGAGCGGCCCCAACGGCGTCGCCGACTACTGCCAGCAGATCGGCACGTACTGGGACGCGCGCGACGAGCCCAATGTCCATCTCTTCCACTACCAGGACATGTGGAACGACCTTGATGCGGAGATGCGCCGCGTGGCCAGCGCCCTGGCGGTTCCGGTGGATGAAGCGACGTGGCCCGACTACGTCGACGCCGCGACGCTGAAATCAATGCGCGGCCGCGCTGCCAAGGCGGCGCCCGACGCACACCTGCCCATCTGGAAATCGCCCGAGGAGTTCTTCCACTCAGGCGGCACCCGTGAGTGGGCGAACCTGCTCACCCCCGAAGAGGTCGCGCACTTCGACGCGCGCCTGCGCGAGCTGGCTGGCGATTCCTATGACTGGATTACGCGCGGCAAGGCCGCGTTGCCAAATCGAGGCGAGAAGCGTTCTTAGAGGAGCGTTCTCTCAAGTAATGCGGCAGCGGGTGACGTCGCCGCTGTCAATGGTCCGCTGACCACCGCCGGAAACGTCGAGCGTCAGGGCGCCACTCTCGGGATCGACGCCCGCGCCTATTCCCAGGAGTGACTCGCCGCTCACCTCGACCACGATCTTTCGGCCCGTCGTGATCTGGGTCGCCGTCCAGCCCGCCGCGTCAAAATTGCCGCCGTTGAGCGCTTCGTAGCGCGGCTCGAGGCGGGCCAGAAAGCCGTCGAGCAGGGCCGTGCGATCAATCGGTCGGTTGCCCGACAGCTGGCGCAGGCTGGTCATGGTCGCGGCCAGCAACCAGGGGAAATCGGCCGGCTTCCAGTCGCCGTTGATACCTATGCCGACTACGGCCGACTCAACCCGCCGCGGGCTGCTGACGGAGTCGCCCAGCACGCCGGCCAGCTTGACGACGCCACGCCCCTCAATGGCCGCGACGAGATCGTTGGGCCACTTGAGCCAGATGGTGCCGTCCTTCAGCCCGGCGACCTCTTCAGCCGCATCGCGCATTGCCAGCGCCACGATCGCACCCAGGCGCCAGCCGTGACTCGGCAGCAGACCGTTGGGCCGAAAACCAGCGGAGAGCAGCAGTGCCGCGTCCTTGGGCGCGACCCATTCCTTGCCCATGCGGCCGCGCCCGGCCGTCTGATGATCGGCAACCGCGACGCATACTTCCTCCTCGCCGGCATCGAGCCATTCACGCACAACACGCTGCGTTGAATCCACCGCGCGGAAGTGCTCGAGCCGCGCCGGGAAAGCCATCTACGTGCCCGACTCGACGATGCGTGCGCCGGCCGTCGTGGGCCGGACAACAGTCGCCCTGCCGGGGACGCCGGCGGCACCTGCCGCCTCTTCCATTGCCGCCGCAGCCTGCGCCGCCGACTCCGGCCCAACGCACAGCGCGATCACGGTCGACCCGGCGCCGGACAAAGAAGCACCCTTCGCGCCAGCCTTCATTGCCGCGTCGATCAGCGCGGGAAATGCCGGGAAATGTGTTGCGCGGAACGGCTCGTGCAAGCGATCGTCGGCCATGGCGTTGAGCAGCTCCGGTCGGTCCGCTGTGAGGGCCGCGACAAGGAGCGCGACCCTGGACACGTTATGCGCCGCGTCCTTGTGGGTGACGTGGTCGGGCAGCGCCACGCGCATGTCCGCCGTCCGCAACGAGAGCTCGGGGATGAAGAGCGCGGCCGCCAGCTGGTCGGGCGGCTCGAAGTGCGCGGCGCGCGGCGCGCCACCGCCAGCGCGAGCCACGATCACGAAACCACCCATGAGCGCCGCGGCAACGTTGTCGGGGTGGCCATCGACCTCGGTCGCGATGTCCAGCAGCATGTCGAACCCAAGCTCTACGCCGGACATCGCCTCGGCCGCGCGCAGGCCCGCGACGACAGCTGCCGCCGAAGAGCCCAGGCCGCGCGCCAGGGGAATCTCGTTACGCATCTCGACGCGCATCACCGGCGGCTCGAGACCGGCGACCTGCAGGCCGCGTTCCAGGCCAATGAAAAAGCGGTTGCCCGCATCCATGCCGATCTCATCCGCGCCCTCACCCTCGACGATGAGCTGCTCGCTACCGGCATCGAGCGGCGTGACAGTTACGAACAGGTGCAGATCAAGCGCCAGGGCGAGCGCATCAAAGCCGGGTCCCAGGTTGGCCGACGACGCCGGCGCCTCCACGGTTACTGGGCCGCTCTTCAGCGTGGGCACGGCGTCACCAATCGAGGACGTCGCGAATCGCGCCGGCATCCGCCGCTGCCGTCAGGACCGGAGCGACGTTATGCGTAGCGACATCGGGATCCTTGAGACCGTGGCCCGTCAGCACACACACGATCGTCGCACCCGGATCGATGCGGCCATCCGCGACCAACTTGCGGACGCCTGCCAAAGAGGCTGCAGAAGCGGGCTCACAGAAGATCCCCTCGACGCGCGCCAAGTCGCGGTACGCGGCGAGAATCTCATCGTCCGTGACAGCCTCGAAGGTGCCGCCCGACTCATCACGGGCACGGACTGCCTTGTCGGACGAAGCCGGGTTGCCAACGCGGATGGCCGTTGCGACCGTGTGCGGATCGCCGACGGGCGCGCCAAGAACGAGTGGCGCTGCGCCGGCGGCCTGGAAACCGAGCATCACCGGCCTCGTCTCCATCAATCCTGCGTCGTGGTAGTCGGTGAAGCCCTGCCAGTAGGCGGCGATGTTGCCCGCGTTGCCAACCGGGATGGCGAGGTAATCGGGTGCCCCGCCCAGGTCCTCGCACACTTCGTAAGCCGCCGTCTTCTGACCGGCCAATCGGTACGGATTAACCGAGTTCACGAGCGCGACACGGCGGTCTGAGTCGCGCGTGTCATCAACGAGATAGCGCACCGCCTGAAGGGCTGCATCAAAGTTGCCATCGACACCGACTACCCGGGCGCCGGCCATCTGGGCCTGGACCAACTTGCCCAGTGCGATCTGGCCCTCTGGGATCACGACCACCACGTCGAGGCCAGTCGCCGCACCGTAGGCCGCGGCACTCGCGGCAGTGTTGCCCGTCGAGGCGCAGATGATTGCCTTTGCCCCGTCCTCGAGCGCCTTGGCCACAGCAAGGACCATGCCGCGGTCCTTGAAGGAGCCCGTCGGGTTCATGCCCTCCACCTTCACATACAGCAGCGGCACACCGATGAGCCGGCCCATGTTCCTCGCATGCAGGAGCGGCGTGAAGCCCTCGCCCAGTGACACGTTTGGGGTGGCCGGGGTCAGCGGCAGGAATGGCGCGTAGCGCTCCATGAGCCGCGGCCGCGCATCGTCGCTCGAACGTTGCGCGCGAAGCTGGCGCAGCACATCGCTCATTCGCACTGTGGAACGACCCGCTGTATGCCCTTCTGCATCAGGCGATTGTGACGCGCGCCAACCTTGGCGCGGAAGTTGATACAGCTATTGTCAAGAACGGACATAACCGTCGGGCGCGGACCTCAAGGGGGAGACCGCCCGAGGACACTGGGAAGGTGGCACGCTCGAGAACGTCGCGCAAGCACGCTCGACTGGAGTGGGATACAACCGTACGACCCCGTTAGAACGGCCGGTGACAATAGCAGTGTCACAGCGGTCGCAACCGTATCGGGACCGCCAGTGGAGTCTCAGTTTGAGATGAGATTGCGGCTAACTACGTGGATCCGATCAGACATTCCCGGAAGCGCCACGTGAACGGTGCTCTCGTCCTCACTCACGGCCCGGCAGTTAACCCAGACGTCAGTCGGCAGTGTTGTACTCCCGTCGATCACGGGTTCGAACATCACGGTCTTGTCGACCAGCTGCCAGCGGAACCCCTCGACATCCGTCAGGTAGGCCTCGACCAGGCCCGGCTGAGGATCGCGAAAGTAGCGCACTGCCTCGCAGCGAACCTGCATCGCAGAAACTTTAGTCTGTCGGGACGGCCCGTCTACCTGACGAAGCCCATCCGCTCGTACATCTGGGCGAGCGTCGGCGCAGCGGCAGCTGCGGCCTTTTCCGCGCCCAGGGCGAGCATGCTCCGCAGCTCGGTGTCGTCGGAGCGCAGTTCCTGGTAGCGCGCCTGGAAGGGCGCCAGGAGTTGGACCACCGCCTCACCCACGTCGAGCTTGAACTGGCCGTAGCCCTGCCCTTCGTAGCGGGCCTCGATCTGTTTGATCGGCTCACCGGTCGCGACCGACATGATCTCGATCAGGTTCGAGACGCCCGGCTTGTTGTTGATGTCGTGGACGACCTCGCGACCCGAATCCGTTACTGCCGTCTTGAACTTCTTGCGGATCTCGTCGGGCGAATCAACAAGCCGCACGACACCAGTCGGCGCGCCGCGTGTCGTCGACATGAGCCGGTCCGGCTCCTGCAGATTCTTGACGCGTGCGCCCGCGACCGGATATGCGCCGCGCGGCACGGTGAACGTGTCGCCGAAGCGCTGATTGAAACGCTCGGCGACGTTGCGCGCCAGTTCAACGTGTTGACGCTGGTCGTCGCCGATCGGCACGGTGTCGGCCTGGTAAAGCAGGATGTCGCCCGCCATCAGGACGGGGTACGTGAACAGTCCCGCGCTCACGAATTCCTGGCCTTCGGACTTCTCCTTGAACTGCGTCATGCGGCGCAGCTCGCCGAACGAGGTGACCGCGCTGAGCAGCCAGGCGGCTTCCGCATGGGCGGTCACGTGGCTCTGGGCAAAGACCGTTGAGCGGTCCGGATCCAGGCCCGTCGCAAACAGCCATGCCGCCACCGACAGAGTCGATTCGCGCAGCACCGCGGGCTCAAAGGGTGTCGTGATCGAGTGCAGGTCGACGACACAGAAGAATGCCTCGCCGCCACCGGCCGTGGCTTCTTCCTGGGTCGTGAGGTATTGGCGGAAACCGCCGCTGTAGTTGCCGAGCGTCTTATCGCCCGAGGCCCGGATCCCTGAAAAGACGCGCATCCCGCCGATTGTCGCAAACGAGCCGGCGATTACCTCAGTTCAACTGGCAACCGAGGGAATTCCGGGTCCCAGGTCGGCACTACACTGGCGCGGCGATGGAAATCCAGCTGCCCGAGTCGGAACGGCGCTGGCTGCACGCTGCGCTGGTGCTCGGCACGATCGTGCTGGCGCTGGTGCTGCTCGCCCAGGTCAGCGTGATCATCCTTTTCTTCTACGACATCCTGCTGATCCTGCTGCTGGCGTGGCTGCTCGCGTTCATGCTCTCGCCGCTGGTCGGCCTGATCCTGCGTGCGTTTCCCAAGCTGCCGCGTGTCGCCGTCGTTGGTGCGATCTACGTGCTGCTTTTCTTGGCTCTGTCGGCGATCACCCTTGTCGTCGCCGGCAGTCTCGCCAGCTCGATTGCCAACTTCGTGACCGAACTGCCCGATCTCCAGGCACGCCTGCCGGAGACGCTGGCCGGGATCCAGAGCGGCCTCGCCGGACTGGGCTTCCAGGTCGACCTCGTCAAGGCGGCGCAGGACCTCCTGGGCAACCTGGGCAACCTGGGCGACAAGCTCGTCGGGCCACTGACCGACCTAGCGCTTTTCAGCCTGGGCATTGTCGGCAACCTGCTGATCGTCATATTCCTGTCGTTGTTCATCGTGCTCGACCAGGAGCGGATGCTGGCTTGGGTCAACCGGCTGGTGCCGCCGCGCTACAGCCAGACGGCGCGCCTCTTCGAGTCGAGCGTGTCGACCTCTTTCGGCGGTTTCATCCGCGGCCAGGCAATCCAGGGTCTGGTCATGGCGGCCGTCGTGACACTGGCCCACCTGCTGTTCGGGCTCGAGTTCTTGCCGGCGTCGGCCGCGTTGTCGGGCATCCTGCAACTCATCCCGTTCTTCGGGCCGATCTTCTCGTGGGCGCCGCCCGTCGTAGTCGCCGCGCTGACCAGACCAGAGGCCGTAATTCCGACCCTCATCGTGGTCGGCATCGGCTGGTTCGTGGTGGGCAACATCCTTGTGCCAAGAATCATGAGCAAGGCCGTAGGCATCCACCCCGTCGTGGTCCTGGTCGCCGTGCTCGTTGGCGTCAGGATCGCCGGTTTCGCCGGCGCCATCTTCGCGCTGCCGGTCGCGGCGATCATTGCCGCTTTCGTGCAGCACTACCTGGCGCGCAACGCCAACGTGCCGCGTGACGTGACCACGCGCGCGGCACAACGCGTAGGCGAGCGCGAGGGACGCGTCGTCAGAGTGCCCAAGGCACCGGTAGCGAGCGTCACCGATTCCGCCACTGAGCCAGACGCGCCACCGACGGGCAAGCACACACGGGGGCCGGCCGAGACGGCTCAATGAGGCCGCGCGACAAACAAGGAGAGGCGCGCGAAATCGATCGTCTCGAACGGCGCGATGTCGACCGCGACCGCGGCGAACCAGTCGCGCGCAGGGAGCGCCCCAAGCATGCGCCGCGCGCGCGACCAAGAATGGCCCGCCCGCTGGCCGAATGGGAGTCGCGACCGCGCATCCTCGTCACCAATGACGACGGCATCGATTCACGCGGCCTGCTCGCGCTGAAACGGACGCTCGAGCCGCTGGGCGATGTCTACGTGCTCGCGCCCGACACGAACCAATCGGCCGTCGGCCACACGAAGACCTTCATGCGCCCCTTGCGCGTCCGCGAACGGACGCTGGCCGATGGCTCACCCGGATGGTCGGCCGATGGCTCGCCGACCGACGCCGTGAGCCTCGCGCTGCTGGGCATTTTCGAGATCGGCTTCGACCTGGTCGCATCGGGCATCAACTACGGAGCCAACCTGGGCGACGACATCACCTACTCGGGCACGGTCAGCGCCGCTATGGAGGCCGTGCTTTCAAATGTGCCTGCGTTCGCTATCTCGCAGGAGTACTACGAGAATCCCGACTTCACGTTGGCCGGACTGATCGCCTATCGGACAGCCGTCAACATCCTCGAGAACGGCCTGGAACCGGGCGAGCTGATCAACGTCAACGTGCCCGGAATCGCGGTCGAGGAGTGTCAGGGGGTCGAGGTCACGCGCATGGGCAAACGCATCTACCAGGACGAGCTGATCGAGCGCATAGATCCGCGCGGCACGCCCTACTACTGGCTGGGCGGGCCGCCTCCGACCGGGCTGGCGGAGCCAGGCACCGACTTTGACGCTGTCGTCAACAAGCGCATCGCCGTCACGCCTATCCAGCTGGACCTGACGGCGCGGCGACTGCTCAAGCGGTTGAGCTCATGGTCGTGGGACCTCGACACGATACCGGCGCGCAAGGACGACGCGCGCCACAACAAGGGCTAAGCGGTCTCCGCTACCCCAGATTCGACGGGTCGCGCGGCGGCCGCCATCTGCGGTTTCGCGCGGCCTGCGGCGGCCTCCAACTTTTCGAGGTAAGGCCTCGCGTCCAGGCGAGTCAGGATCTCGCGCGTCGAGCGGATGACAGCCGCGACCGCCGGGTCGGCTGGATCGAGCACCGTGGCCATGTCCAGGCCGGTCAGGGCCTCCTCCCAAACGACCTTGAGGTCGCGCCAGCTCGCGAGCGCTTCCTTGTAGATCGCCAGTGCCTCGCGCGACCTACCTTCAAGTGCCGCTATCCCGGCCCGCAGAGTATTGCGCCGCGCTTCTACGACCGGCCCGTGGACGCCGGTCTGCTCCAGGCCCTCGAAGTAGCGTCGCACCGCGTCGATGTCGCGCGACCACAGAGCCGGGCGCGCCGCCTGATAGTAGGACGCCGGAGCCTGGCTCGACCAGTTCTCGACAACCTCCAACCAGAAACGCTGCGCATCGTCGAGGCGTCCCTCGGCCTGGGCCAGATTCGCCAGCGTGTCGAGAGGAGCGATGGCCACGTGCGTATCTACTACCTGCTTGGCAAGTTCCTCCAGCTCGATCAGCCTCGCCGAGATGTCCTCGCCGCGCGACACGTGGATGATCAGCGCGTTGCTCAACAGCCAGATGCGCCCGCTCGTAGGCACGTCCTCGGCCAGAACGCCTTCCATCTCGGCCAAGCCCGAATCCCACTCGCCGGTCAAGAAGCTCGTGTACCCAATGTTATTCACAAACTCGCGCGCAAAGCTGCGATGCCCAACGCGGCGGGCAAGCGCGAGGCCGTCGACGAAGCACTGTCGCGCCTGATCGTTATTCACCTCTCCCAGGTAGTAACCGCGCAGCAACAACGAACCCAGAAGGGGCTCCGTTAGATTGTGTTCGCGCGCAATGTCTTCGCCGGCGCGCATGAGGGCGATCGCCTCGCGTAGGCGGCCCGTCGTTCCCAGCGCAGCGCCCTTGTTGAGCAGCGATCTGACCAGTAGCAGCGGATGGTTGGTGCGCTCGGCCACGACGAGAGCTTCATCGGCCAACGCTAATGCCTTGGCTTGGCCCTGCTCGCGCGCGAACTGGTTGTACGCCCGCGACAGGTTGGTCTTGAGTTCCGCTAGCACAAGATCGTCGTTAAGGTCCAGGAATTCCTCAAGCCCCGGCTCCAGGACGGATAGAGCGTCCTTGTCGAGGTGCGCGTTGAGCAGCCGCCAGCCCAGGGCCGCGGTGGTGCGCGCTGCGCCAACCCTGTCGCCCAGCTCGCGATAGATGGCAATCGCCTCGCGCTCGAGATCGGCCGCCAAAACATGCTGCGCGGCGGTGCTGGCCCATTCGCTCGCGCGGTCAAGGATTTCGGCGCGGTCAGACGGCTGCGTCGTGACCTTGAGTGCCTGCTGCAGGAACGTCACCGCCTGGTCGTAGCCGCCAAGTAGGGCGGCCCGTTCGGCCGCGGCCTTCAGGGCGACGCGCGCCTGGGCGCCAAGCGCGTCCTGCTCTGCGCCTTCGGGCGCGTTCTCGTAAGCCGCGAGATAGTGCCCGGCGAGGGCGCTGGCCAGCTCATCGCTGCCGAGCTGCTCGAAGAAGCGGGCCGCCGCGAGGTGGCGCGCCTTGCGGTCCTTCCTGGCGAGCGTGTTGTAAGCGACTTCGCGAATGAGCGCCTGGACAAATACGTACTGACCGATCTCGGCCGAGCGTGAGTCGGCCTGGCGGGTCAGCAGCTCGCGCCGGACCAGACCGGTCAGCCGCCGCGTAAGCTCGTCCGAGTCGACCCCGCTGATGGCGGCGAGCGCCTGCGCGCTGAACGACTGGCCCAGGACGGAGGCGTCGTGTACCAGGGATCGGTCGGCCGGATCGAGCGCGTCGAGGCGCGATGAGATCAGCGCGGTCAACGTCTCCGGTACAGCCAGGTTGGTCAGGTCGCCCACCGGCACGTAGACGCCGTCTTCTTTTTTGAGCCGGCCATCGGCAACAAGCGACCGCACGGTCTCGACCGCATAGAGCGGGATGCCGTCGGCGCGGCCGACGATGCTCACGGCGGCCTCCTCGGGCAGCCCGGGCACCAGCCCCGCGAGAAGCTCGCGCATCTCCGGCTGGTCGAGCGGCTCGAGGTACTGCGAGGTGAAGTTGCGCTTGCCCGCACCCCAATCCGGCCTTCGATCGAGCAGATCGGGTCGGGCCAGGGTGATGACGTAAATCGGTAGGCCGCGCGTCCAATCGAGCATGTGGTCGATGAAGTCCAGCAGGCCCGAGTCGGCGTGATGGAGGTCTTCGAAGACGAGCGTCACCGTGCCCACCTGGGCGATGCGCTCGAAGAATGTGCGCCAGGCGCCGAACAGTTGCTCCGCGGCCATGCCCGACTCGATGCCGAGCAACGTCAGCAGCGCCTTCTCGATCCAATCAATTTCATCCGGATCGGTCACCCACTGGCGCACCTGCTGCGCGACCTTGGCGCGCGTGGTCTCTTCGTCGTCGCTTTCCGTCAGGCCACAGCGGCCGCGGATCATCTCGCCCAGTGCCCAGAATGTGACGCCCTCGCCGTACGCCGGGGAGCGGCCGTCGTGCCAGTAGGTCGTCTCGACCAGGCCGTCGACGTACTTCAGGAACTCCCACGCGAGTCGCGACTTGCCGATACCGCCGGGGCCCATGAGCGAGACGAGGCGGATGCGCCTCTCGCGACCGGTGGCGTGGAACAGGTCTTTCAGGAGGCGAAGCTCATCTGACCTGCCGACGAACGGTGCTTCCAAGGCGTCCGAGCGGTTGCGCCCGCCGCGCTCGGCCACGACCCGTGCCGCGCGCCAGGACATGACGGGCGACTGTTTGCCCTTGAGCAGCTGCTCGGTGGCCTCTTCGAAGATGACCGAGCCGCTCGTTGCGCGCATGGTGGCCTCGCCGACCAGCACCATCCCCGGCGGCGCGACCGACTGCAGACGAGCGGCGGTATTGACGATGTCGCCCGCGACCATTCCCTGGTTCGTCGCGCCGAGCGTCACCGCTGCTTCACCGGTCAGCACGCCGCCCCTTGCCTGTATGCCCGGGCCTAGGGCGGGCACGGCCGCGACCAGCTCAAGCGCTGCACGTACCGCGCGCTCAGCGTCGTCCTCGAACGCGACCGGTGCGCCCCACACCGCCATCACGGCGTCGCCGATGAACTTCTCGACGGTGCCGCCGTAGCGAGCAACGATGTCTGCGCACATATCGAAGTAGCGCGACAAGGTTTCGCGGACTTCCTCCGCGTCCTTGTCCTCGGCGAACGGCGTGAAGCCGACGATGTCCGCGAACAGGACCGTGACAAGACGTCGCTCGGCGACGGGCGCGGTGTGTTGGCTGGAACTGGCGGCGGGCCGTCCAGTTGCGGCGGCTGAGCCGGCACCAAGAGTCGTGCCGCACTCATTGCAGAACTTGGCGCCAGGCTTGTTGGTGGCGCCACAGTTGGGGCAGCCCGCACTGAGCGTCGCGCCGCACTCGTTGCAGAACTTGGCGCCAGGCGTGTTTTCTGAACCGCAGTTCGAGCAGATCACGCCTTTACCTTACGACCACGGTCGTCGAGCACTGCCTGGGCTGCGAGGCGGCCGGGCAACCCGGTCAGACCACCACCGGGGTGGGCGCCGGCGCCGGCCAGGTATAGCCCGCGCAACGGCATGCGGTACCGGCCATAGCCGTGGAGCGGCCGCCAGGCGTAGAACTGGTCGAGCGCCACCTCCGCGTGCATGGGATGGCCGCCACTTGCGCCGTAGTCGCGTTCGATGTCGCGCGGCGTGATCACCTGACGTTCGATCACGAGGGCACCGACGCCGGGCGCGTACTCCTCCAGCGTGCTGATGACCACGTCGCCGATTTCGCGCGATGTGTAGGGCACCGCCTGGACGATGACGCTCATCACGTGTTTGACCTTGCCTGCCTTGCCGCGGCCGATGGGCGCGACGAGGCTCGGGTCGGACAGGCTGGGGATCGTCAGCTCCAGCAGCGGTTGCTCGGCCATCGCCCCGAACTTCGCGGGCCGCATGGCAAGGTCGAGGTAGCGCATCGACGGCGCGATCAGGACGCGGCCCTTGAGAAGTTGCGCGTCACCACGGGTTGCCGCGAACGCCGGTAGGTCACTCAGCGCCAGGTTGACCTTCGCCGTAACTCCGCGGGCGCGGATGTTGGCTGCCCGCCAACCCAGTCGTGGGCCGAGCACCTCGGGATCGACCAGGTCAAGCAACGTGGTGCGCGGATCTAGGTTGGAAACGACGATCGGCGCGTCTATCTCCTCGCCGCTTTCCAAGGTCACGCCGCGCGCCTGCTCGCCGTCGCGACGCACCTTGGTCACCGCCGCGCCCAAACGGATCTGGCCACCCGCCGCGCGAACCGCCGCAGCCAACGCCGCGCTCACGGCGCCCGGGCCACCACGCGCAAATACGGTCTGACCAGCCAGCCCTCCGTCGTTGCCGGCAAGGTCAGTCAATAGGACGCCAGCCGTCCCAGGCATGCGCGGCGCCAGACCGCTCAGCAGCACGCCGCGCGCGGCCACTGCGGCCTGCAACGCATCAGATTTGAACCACTCGCCGACGAGGTCGCGCACGGCCATCGGCATGACTCGCAAAAGGTCCGCCGACGGCGTTCGCGCGCGCAGTCGCAGCCCGCTGAATATGTCGCCCACAGACGGCGCGGCGAGGTCGATCGGAGCGCGCGCCATGAGCTCAGCCAGGGCGCTCGCCCACTCGCGCACCGTCTGATCAGCCGCGGCATAAGCCGTGCCGTCAGCCCCAAGGCCGGCGACGGTCCTGTTCGCGTCACCCCACAAAACAGTCGCGCCGCCATCTGGTCGCGGCGCAAAAACGCGAACGCTCGGCTCAATGAACGCCAACCCGTGCGACCGCAACCGCAGGTCGCGCCCGACCTTCGCCGACAGCCGGCCCACCGTGTGCGCCAAAGTCGGGACGCGTACTCCAGGCAGGATCTCCGACGTTTCGGCCATGCCGCCCACGACGTCGCGCCGCTCCAGGACAAGGGCGCGCAGTCCCGCCAAACCCACGTACGCGGCACACACGAGCCCGTTGTGACCAGCGCCAATAACAATCGCGTCGAAACGCTTCATCGGCGCATGCTTTTCAGGACTTCGCGCGCCGCGTTGCGTCCGGGGGCGCCGCTGATCGCGCCGCCGGGATGCGTCGACGAGCCGCACAGCCACAGCCCGGGCACGGGCGTGGCGTACCCCGCTCCTGGCAAGGGCCGACCGCTGAACAGCTGCTCGAGCAGCAACTCGCCCTGGAAGATGTTGCCCTCGGTCAGGCCGAATGTCCGCTCGATGTCGAGCGGCGTCACCGTCTGGCGGTACAGCACTTTTGCGCTCAGATCTGGCGCATAGCGCGCGATCGTCTTCTGAACCGTGTCGCCCAGCGCTTCGCGTTGCTCGTCCCACGTCCCTTCGGCCAGCTCATATGGCGCGTACTGGACGAAACAGGCCATGACGTGCTGGCCGGGCGGCGCGACCGACGGATCGACGAAGGATGGGAAGCCCATGTCGACGTAAGGCTCGCGCGAGAATCGGCCGTCCACGGCATCGTCGTAGGCGCGCTCGATGTAGTCGATCGACGGCGAGATCGACACCATGCCGCGGTAAACATCGGTGGTTCCGGCAGGCAGACACGTGAAAGTCGGCAATCCCGACAACGCGAAGTTGACCTTGGCCGACGAGCCGCGGAACTTGTACCGACTCACCGCGGCGGCATCCGCCTCACCCAGCGTGCCCGACTCCAACAATCGACCCAGGGTCACGCGGACGTCGGCACTCGACAGCACCACCGGTGCGCGAATCTCCTCGCCCGACTCCAGCAACACGCCGCTCGTCTTGCCGCCGCGCGTCGTGACCTGGGCGACGGCAGAGTCGGTGCGGATCTCGGCTCCGAATTCGCGCGCCGCGGCCCCGATCGCGCCGCTGATGGCACCTGTTCCGCCGACCGGCAGGCCCCACGCGCGGTACTCGCCGTCAACCTCGCCCATGTAGTGGTGCAACAGGACATAGGCCGAACCAGGCGAGCGCGGTCCAAGGAACGTGCCGATGATCCCACTCGCGCACAGCGTCGCTCGCAGCGGCTCGGTCTCGAACCACTGGCTGACGAAGTCCGCGCTCGACATGGTCAGAAGTTGGATGAAGGTCGTCTGCTGGCTCTCGGGCAGCGCGGCAAATCTCTTGGCCAGCGCCGCCCACGGGTTTGAACCAACGCGCCCGGGCGTCTCGCCCAGCAACGGTTTGACGAAGCGCGCCATCTCGGCCATCAGGACCGCGTACTCCTCGTACGCCTCGGCGTCGCGCTTCGACCAGCGCCGCAGCTCGCGCACGGTCGCGCCGTGGTCATCAACGCGCCACAGGTAATCGTCGTCGAGCGGCGTCAGCGTGCCATCGACTGGCAGGACGGTCAGGCCGTGGCGCACCAGGTCCAGCTCGCGGATGATCTCCGGCCGCAGCAGACTGACCACGTACGACGCGACGCTGAACTTGAAGCCCGGGTAGATCTCCTCTGTGACGGTGGCGCCACCCAGGATCTTGCGCTTCTCCAGCACGACGACGCGCTTGCCGGCGCGCGCCAGATAGGCGGCCGCGGTCAGCCCGTTATGGCCACCGCCGATGACGATCGCGTCGTAACGATTGACAGCGCCAGAGACCACGGCCCTAGATTAGTGGGGACATGAGCATCGGCACCCCGCTCGACGAACGCACGGCGCCGCTTAACCGCAAGCGCGACTGGCGCGAGTGGTCGGGCTATCTCGCCGCCGGCGCGTACGACTACCGCCACATCCACGAGTACGTCGGCATCCGCCACGCGGCGGTGCTGATTGACGTCTCGCCGCTGTACAAGACGCGCATCTCCGGGCCGGACGCGGTGCAGTTGATCGACCGCGTTATCACTCGTGACGCGACCAAGATCAAGCCGGGCCAAGTCATCTACACGCCGTGGTGCGACGACCACGGCAAGGTCATCGACGACGGCACGATCGCGCGGCTCGATGATGACGACTCGTTCCGCTGGACCAGCGCCGACCCGCACCTGCGCTGGTTCGAGCTCAACGCGCGTGCGTTGAACGTCACGATTGATGACGTTAGCGAGGACGGTGCAGCGATCGCGTTGCAGGGTCCACTGTCGCGCGCCGTCCTCGAGGCATCGACCAAAGAGGATTGGTCGGGCGTGGGCTACTACCGCCGCCGTGCGTCGAAAGTTGGGCGCATCGCCATCGATGTGTCGCGCACGGGCTACACCGGCGACCTGGGCTATGAGCTCTGGGTCGATGCCGGTAAGGCGATCGCCCTGTGGGATCGATTGGTGGACGTCGGCCGTCCATTCGGCCTGCGCCCGGCGGGCATGCGTGCTTTGGATATGGCCCGACTTGAGGCGGGCCTGATCCTGATCGAAGTCGATTACACCTCGGCCCGCCACGCCATCGTCCCAGCGCAGTCTTACTCGCCCTACGAGCTTGGGTTCGACCGACTGGTGAACCTGGACAAGGTCACCGACTTTGTCGGCAAGCGGGCCCTGGCTGCCGAGGTGGCCTCAGGCGGGCCGACCCGGCGCCTGGTCGGCCTCACTGTCGACTACCCGGCGATCGAGTCGCTCTACGCGGCGCAGGATCTGCCGATCTACGTCGAGGCCGCCACGTGGCGCGACCAACGCCCGGTGTTCGCCGGTGGGCGCCAAATCGGCCGGGCGACGAGTGGCTCGTGGAGTCCAACTTTGAAGCAGCACATCGCGCTGGCATCCGTGGCCCCCGCCTACGCGGCGCCGGGAACGAAGCTCGCGCTGGAATTGACCGTGGAAGGTGTCCGCGGCCGTGCCGCGGCCCAGGTCGTGCCGCTGCCCTTCTTCGATCCGCCGCGCAAGCGCGCGTAGCGGCTAGCGGCTAGAACCCAGCGGCCGTCAGGGCGTCGAGCGCAGCCTGGCGCGACAAGTTCCACGAGGGCCAGCCCGTGTCGGCGGCCACGCGCCTCAGGGTGGACGCGGTGCCGGCCAGGAAAATGTCGACCCTCTCGCGGTCACCTTCGGCCAAGCCGTTTCGTGCCGCGAGCACCGCCGGAACGACATCCGGACCGAGGTCATAGAGATAATTCGCGTCCAGACCTGACTGTCCGCCCGCCGGCACGAGTGCCGGGTTCGCCGCACGCTCGAGGTTCTGCGCCGTAACGAATGCCTGTGTGCCGATGACATTGCACAGTAGGGCGACCACGAAGCCTGCGGCGAGAACGAGCTTGGGGACCGAGCCAACCCGTTTCAGCCCGATCCCAGCGAGCGTGACCACGACCCCGAACGCCAGAAGGCCGATCGCAGCAAGAACGTACAGGCGTAGCTCAGTCCAGCCATAGGCCTGCTGATAGAGCGACAGCCGCACGTAGGCGGACACGAGAATCAACCCGGTCATAACCGCCAGAGCTGCAGCCGCCATCCGCTGTGCGGCGGTAACTCGGTCGACGAGCCAGTCGAACGCCAGGATCACAGCGCCCGACAGGAAGGCAACGACAACCAGCTCGAAGAAGCCGCGGCGCGCGTACTCCGCATAGGTCAGGCCGCTCGCCGCGAGTGGGTCGCCGCCTGGGAACAGGTACGCCGCCTGGATGACGACGAAGATAGCGAAGAGAACGTCGAGTACGACGAGCACCGTTGCGGCTTCGATGGCGGAAAGTACGCGCTTCCGCGCGACCGGCGTGACTGGCGCGTCTGGCTGCTCGCCGAGGAAGCGCTCGCGCGACAGCCATGCCGCAATCATTGTGCCTACGAACAGCCAGCCGGCGATCAGGCCGAATGTCGCGCGGCCAACCCAATCATCAAGTTTCACGTCGACGCTGAGGGCGTTGCGGAGGAGGTTCTGAAAGACGGCATCCGCGGCAGCGAACAGGACCACGAAGGCCAATACGAGGGGCAATGCGATCAGCAGGCCGCGCACCACGCGCCGGCTCGTGGATGAGCCAGTGAGACCGGGAGCCGCAGCGAGCAGCGGACGAAAGCCGTGCATTACGTGGGCCGCACCACCCCAGAACGCGAGGATCGCCGCTCCTCCCAGGCGACCGATTGTGATCCAGGCACTGCGGGTAATTGGATTGCCACCAATCGCGACGACCGACGCGAGAGTCAGCGCGCCACTTGCGGGGAAATCAAACAGCAGCAGACCGGGATCGTCGCGCAGCGCGATAAATGCCGCGAACGCGATTGCGCCCACTGGCAACCAGGCATCGGCGCGATCCAGTTTTGCTGTGGAACGTCGCGCCACCAACGTCGCGCCGATCACTGCGCAAATCCAGATCGGCCAATTGATGCCGGGCGACTGGTGGAAGAAGAGAACTTGCGCGAGGAAGCCCGCGGCAAGCCCGACCAAGACGACGCGGCCTGCCAAGCGGTCAGACATACGCTCCGTCATCGGAATGGAGCGGGGAGCGACCAAAGCGGGGTTTGCCCAGGTCGTCGGGAAGTTCGTTGCAGTCGGCGGTGGTTCCTGCGTCATGGCGGGGTGACGGTTCAGCAGCGCCGCCGTGTGACGCTAATCAGGTGGCGGCCCAGCCCGAGACGGTACTCATCATCGTGTTCACGGCCGAATCAGGAACGCCGCGAATGGCTCTTCCTTGCCCGAGGGCAAGCATTCGCCGCTCCAGTCCGGTCTCGTCGACACCGGCCGCGGCAATCGTCAGCCGACTCGCCAGGATCTCCCCAGCCGCGGCCGCGCCCGCCAGCCGTGAAGCCGTGTTGACCACATCGCCCAGCGCGGTCAGGTCGTCCGGCTCGTCGCTGGACGAGGTGACGCCGACGTAAGCGACGCCGGTCACGATGCCCGCGCCCACCGGTGCCCAAGGCTGGCCGTGGTCGGCTGTCGCTGCGATGAGCTGACGGGCCGCGCTGAGCGCCTTGGCAGCGTGTGCAGCCCGAGTCGTCATCGGAATGAAGAGGGGCTATGTCGCTCCCACGCAACCGCCGCTATCGCCCTCCAGAATCCGCAGTCACGCGCCGTTCTGTCAGCGCTCACCGGCGCCGACTGGACCGACCTGGCCTACTACCGCCGGCGTGCCGCGCACGTGGGCAAGATCGCCCTCGATGTCAGCCGCACCGGCTACACCGGCGACCTGGGCTACGAGCTGTGGGTCGATGCGACGCAGGCGGTGGAACTGTGGGATCGGCTGATCGAGGTCGGCACACAATTCGGAATTCATGCTGCGGGCATGCTGGGGCTGGACATGACTCGGCTCGAGGCGGGCTGATGCCGTTTTTCGATCCGCCGCGCAAACGCGCCTCGGTTGTACGCGATGCCTCCCGGGGTCTCAAGGCCAGCCCGATCCGGCTGAGCTGGGCACGATCGCGAGTTCGAGCCCTGCGCGCGCTCGCTTCCCCGACATTCTACAAACACTTGACGCCTTGCCTGCGTAACCGTACGATCCCTGCACAAGAATGGTACAAACAATGAACACTGATCGGGCGGTCGAGCAATGAGCCGCATCCTGATCGCTGGTGCGAGCGGCTACATCGGCAGCCGGCTGGCCGATCGGTTGAATCGCGCCGGTCACAGCCTCACCCTGCTCAGCCGCGATGTGCGCGGCCTGGCGGGACGCTTCCCGGGCGCCACGGTCAAGGGCGCGGATCTCCTTGATCCGTCCACGCTGGCGGGCAAGCTTGACGGCGTTGAGATCGCCTACTACCTGGCCCACTCAATGGGCGCCAGCGAGCGCGGCTTTGCCGAGCGCGACAAGCGTGCTGCACAAACGTTCGCGAGGGAGGCGTCGCGGGTCGGCGTCAAGCGCATCATCTACCTTGGCGGGCTGGGCGAGGATTCGGCCGATTTGTCGCGCCACCTGGCCAGCCGGCACCAGACGGGAGTCGAGCTGGCCGCGGCGGGCGTCCCCGTGACCGAGTTCCGGGCGGCCATGATCATCGGATCGGGCAGTGCCTCGTTCGAGATCCTGCGCTACCTGACCGAGCGGCTGCCGATTATGATCACGCCGCGCTGGGTGCGCACCAAATGCCAACCGATCGGAATCAGCGATGTGCTCGATTACCTCGTCGGGGCGCTCGACCACCCGGATATAGCCGGCGTCGTCGAGATTGGCGGCCCCAGCATCCTGTCCTACGGCGAGATGATGCGCGCCTACGCTCGTCAGCGCGGTCTGGGCCGGCTGATGATCCCGGTTCCGGTCTTGACGCCCAGGCTCAGCTCATACTGGGTCAGTCTGGTGTCGCCCGTGCCGGCCAGCCTGGCGCGGCCGCTGGTCGAGGGACTGCGCAACGAAGTCATAGTTCGCGATCCTGGTCCGGCGAGCGCTTTCGGGCTTAAACCACTGCCCTTTGCCGAAGCCGTCCGCCAGGCGATCGATCGCACTCGCGACCACGATGTCGAGTCGACGTGGTTCGACTCAATCAATGCCCCCGACCGCCAGAGTCTGCTGCCCTTCAGTTCGCGCGAAGGGATGATTGTCGAGCGGCGCGAGATCGTGGTCGCGGCCTCGCCGGACCGAGTCTTCGCCGAGGTCGAACGCCTCGGCGGCAAATCCGGCTGGGCGTACGCGAACGCCCTGTGGGGGCTGCGTGGGCTGATCGATCTCGCCGTCGGCGGCGTGGGCATGCGCCTCGGCCGGCGCGACCCGCAACGGCTCAGGGTGGGCGATGCGCTCGACTTCTGGCGTGTCGAGGAGGTGCGGCGGCCGGAGATCCTTCGCCTCCGCGCAGAGATGCGCGTGCCCGGCCGTGCCTGGCTGCAGTACGAGGTTGTGCCCGACGGTGCACGTAGTCGGCTGGTCCAGACGGCCTTTTTCGAGCCCAAGGGCCTGCCCGGGCTGGCCTATTGGTATCTGCTGTACCCCGTTCACGGGTTGATCTTCCGCGGCATGGTGCGCGCGCTTGGAGCACGTGCTCTGGCTGCCCAAATACAGACCCAATAGGAGAACGTATGTCCGCCATCGCATCAGCCATGCCCATAACGCAGCCAATCGCGCGCGACGAGGCCGCCTCGCTTCATCGCTGGAACGTCATCCTGGCGGGGCTCCATTTCGTGCAGTTTCTGATCATGGTCGGGGCGTCATTCCTGAAAAATCCGCTGGCCACGGCACCGGTAGTCAGTTCCTACCTGTCCTTCGACCCGCCGACCCAGACTCTCCAGGTGGCGCAGCGTGCCCTGTTCGAATATCCGCTCGGCTTCGCCGTGGCGCTCTTCTTCCTGTTCAGCGCCGTGGCGCACTTCGCGGTCGCATTCCCATTCCGCGGTTGGTACGAGCGGCACCTGGCGCGCGGCCAGAACCCGGCGCGCTGGATCGAGTACTCGTTCTCGTCGAGCGTGATGATCGTGGTCATCGCCAGCTTGACCGGGATCCAGGAGATCGGCACCCTGATTGCCATCTTCGGCGCTAACGCCGGAATGATCCTTTTCGGCTGGAGCATGGAGGCGGCCAACGAGGGCCGCGAACGACCGCAGTGGCTGCACTACGTCTTCGGCTGCATCATGGGTGTGGTCCCGTGGGCCGTGATTACCGTTGCGCTGGTTACCGCCGCCACGGCCCCAGGTGCCGTCGCCATCCCCTCATTCGTGTTCTTCATCTACGTGTCGCTGTTCATCAGCTTCAACGTGTTCGCGATCAACATGGTCCTGCAGTACGGCAAGATCGGGCGCTGGAGCGATTACCTTTACGGCGAGCGCGCCTACATGCTTTTCAGCCTGATCGCCAAGTCGTTGCTCGCGTGGCAGGTGTTCTCGGGCACCCTCAGGCCGGGCGCATGAGTCAGCGGGAAGTTGCGTCGACCACCCTCGCGCGGAGGGCTACCCGGATTGCGTCGACGGCCGCCGCGACGTCGTGGGGCAAGATCAGCACAGGTGCTGCCTCGGACGGGTCGACTGATGCCGCGGCACGCCCGCCGAAGGCGATGACAATGCTTGGGTTGGCGGCTCGAATCGCTTTCGCCACGCGCTCGGCTGGATCCACGTCCGAGTCAATCAACGCGCCGATGACGACCGCAATAGCCGCCGTACGTGTGACGGCGTCGAGCCAATCCTGGAGTGGCAGGTCGGGTCCCAGATAGCGCACGGCCAGCCCCGCCCGACGGGCAGATGTCGCGAAGGTCAGCGCGCCGAGATCATGGCGTGCGCCCGGAGGCAGCCCGACCAGGATCACTGGCCGATCCTGCGCCGGACGGCCACCGGCCATGAAAGCCATCCCTAGCCGACGCTGGACCGCACCGGCCGCGGCGTGCTCAGCGGCGACATCAACGCGACCGGTCTGCCAGGCATCGCCGAGGGCCGCCAGGGCCGGCATTACCAGGTCAGATACGACCTGCTCGAAAGAGCCGCGCGAGAACATGACGTCGAGGACTTGCTCCAGCGCCGGCTCATCGAGTTTGCCCGCCGCGGTGACGAAGGCCTCGGCCAGCTCCGCCGCGCCGGCGCGTGACGCGACTGCATGGATCTGCTCCGATTCCCGGCCGCCAGCTACCAGTTCGCCAACGGCGACGTCATCAAGCTCGCGGATGCGAACTGCCGCTGTACTCGGTGCCCAGCCAGCATCGATCAGTCGGCGCATCGCCAGCAGGCGGTCGATCGCGGGGTCGTCGTAGAGCCGGTAACCCGAGTCTGTGCGTGCCGGCTTGACAACCCCATAACGACGTTCCCACGCCCGAAGGAGCTGGACAGGGACGCCCGACCTCGCTGCGGCCTGCTTGATTGTGTACATCGTGTGTCCAACGATAGCAGGTACAAAGGGTTGACAAGCCCAATTCCAGCCCATCATACTGTGAACAAACATTCCACAAGCCCACGCCGATTTCGCGAATCTTCGAGGTTCCACTTGACCATACAACGCCTCTCAGCCAGCCAACTCGTCATTCGCCCGCTGGACGAGGTGTTCGCGTTCTTTGCCTCGCCCCTCAACCCAGCCGTGGACTCGGACGAGAAGCTCGTCGGACGCCTCGCGGCAGGCATCGATGA